>JBMCUI010000193.1:0-4564 GCA_048622675.1 Spirochaetota bacterium
GTATCAACACTCAGAGGAATATACTGCTGCCCGGTCAATACCACCTTGATTCTAAACCCGTTCTCCAGGGCCCTCAGCTGTTCCAGAGACTCGGATTCCTCCAGGGGTGTTGCCTCCATCCTTGAAAACTTCATAAGGAAGTCCTTCCTGTATGCATACAACCCTATATGCTCATACACCCGATGCCCCTGTTTTTTTCTGGGATAAGGAATAAGCGAACGAGAAAAGTAAAGGGCAAACCCATGTAAATCCGTAACTACTTTTACCACATTGGTATTGTGGAAATCATCCTCGCTTGAAACCTGGTGCATGAGTGTACACATGGGCAGACTGCTGTCTTCAACCAGAGGCTGTGCTGCCTCATCTATCATTCCCGGGTTTACAAACGGCTCATCTCCCTGGATATTTACCGCTACTTCAATATTCATTGTTCCTGCAACCTCCGCCACTCTGTCTGTTCCGGTGGGATGCTTCTTTGAGGTTAAAACCACACTGCCCCCGAAGTTTTGCACTGCGTCTTTTACCCTGTCATCGTCCGTTGCAACAATCACCTGTTCAAGGAGCGAGGATTTCAAGCAGTTTTCATATACATGCTGGATCATGGGCTTGCCTTCTATGTCTACCAGAGGCTTGCCCGGAAGCCTGGTGGAATGGTACCTGGCAGGAATAATTCCTGCTGCTTTCATTTGCTGATCTCCTCTCCGGTACAACGCCTGAGGTTTTGTTTTAAGGCCTTCATATCCAGTATGCCTACATTGCTTACAATCCATTCTCTCATTTCTTTTCCCTGCTGTGTTTCCTGTGGATAGGAACTGAAGTCAAGCTCCACTCCCAATTTCCTGCACACAATATTCACCAGCACCGGCCACACTATTCCCAGGTCCTCCACAATGGGAATACTGCCCTCAAGTCTGGCGAATCCGGACATTTCCATTCTGAAAGGAACTTTCAACGCTTTTGTTTTTGGGAGGCCCTTGTCCACACTTTTTTGAACATCACTGCTTTTTCTTTCTGCCTTCCAAACTTTTTCCAGATTTGGATCAAGGTCAATTCTCACCAGTTTCTTATTTTTCAACCTGAATGTCTCCACCTCCTGCCAGGCGGACCAAATCCCGTGTCCGGTATAGGTCTCAAACGGTCCGTCATGGATCTCCTGCGAAAGAGCAATTCCGGACTCAATGATCATGGAACAGCCTGCCAGCACCCGGGCAATGATCATGGAACGCTGTGCTATTGAAATGCTGTCTCCTATTGCAAGCCCCGCCATCCCTCCGCCTACCAGTTGAGGAACAGTAACCATAACAGGAACATGGTTCATTGCACCAGCTCCGATCATGGTCATTTTGTCCGCTCCCAGACCGGCAATATATTCAAAAGACCTGCCCGCCAGACCGGCAAGCTTTTCTATTTCACAGGATATTTTTTCGGTTCTCAAGCCCACAGGATACCCGAGATTTCCAGCCGCCTTTATGATTATCTCGCCCGGTGCACCTATTGCCCTCTGCATAAGCGCATCATCAACAGCCATCTCTTTTTTAATTTTATTAAGAGTTTCATTATTTATAATGGAGACCTCGTATAGGCCGCCTTTGGGCAGTATATCTTCGCTTACTCCCAGGTTTTCTCCTCTTACTCTTTTTACTTTGTCCAGGCTGCCCGCCATTTCATGTGCTACTACAGCTGAGCTGGTCAGCACCCCATCGATAATTTTCTTATGTATCAGCTCCGCCAGGAGGGTAGTTACCCCTTCATGGATATTGGGGCCGCTGCCGGTAACAGCAACTATTTTTTGACCTTTATTTTTGCATTTTACCATTTCAGCTGCCGCCTGATCTATTCTTTCCCGGGTGGTTTCACTCAGGCATTGATGGAGCTTCTCGATTGATGAAAAATTATTTCCTCTCATTCCTGTTCCTCCCCAACAGGATTTATCCCTGATACCCAGCAAGTCTGGGAAGCCATAATACGGTATTAGGAATATAGGTAATTATAAACAAAGCTATTAATTCAAAGATTATAAACTTAATCACTTCCCTCATCACCTGGGGAAGAGGAGTGCCGCTTATGGCACTGGTTATAAAGGTCGTCTCTCCATAAGGAGGAGTATCCAGCGCTATCATCAGGTTGAAAACCGCCACCACACCGAAATGCACCAGGTCGATTCCCGCAGCTTCCACCAGAGGAAGTACTATGGGCACCACTATGAGCAGAATTGCCGAAACATCGATAAAGCATCCCAGAAATAGAAAAAGTATGTTGATGGAAAGAAGTACTGTCCAGGGCCGGTCCATGAGTCCCAGGCTGATAAATCCCTGGGTAATCAGCGCGGGTATCTCCTCCAGTGCCACTATGTACCCGAAGATAAAAGAACAGGCCACAATAAAGCTGATGTACCCGGTATTCAACACCGAGCCTACCAGCACCCTGTACAGCTGCTTCAGCCCGGCGGTACGGTAAACCAGCAGCGAAAGAATAACCACGTATACACCAACCACTCCTGCTGCTTCTGTGGGAGTAAAAATCCCGCCATAGATACCCCCCAGCAGAATGGCTGGAGCAAGAATAACAAAAAACGAGTCGCCCAGTATACGGATGAACCGCCTGAACGGAACCCACCGGCCTGCAGGATAGTTGCGCTTGATCGACAGTATTGAAATCAATACCATAATGCAGGCTCCCAGAATAAAACCGGGAATTACTCCCCCCAGGAACAGATACCCCACCGATGCACCGGAAAGCATTGAGTATATAATCATGGGTATGCTCGGAGGAATAATGGGTCCTATGGTGGCAGATGCACAGGTGACCGCACAGCTGAAAGGCCCGTCATAACCGGCGTCTTTCATAGCCTTTATTTCAACCGCCCCCACCCCCGCAACATCGGCTATTTCCGAGCCTGACATGCCGGCAAAGATAGTACTTGCCACCACATTTACATGACCCAGTCCCCCTTTGATTGGTCCTACCAGGCATTTGGCAAAATCAAACAATTTGTCCGTCAATTTGGCCGAATTCATGACCTTTGCGGCAAATATGAACAGGGGAACAGCAAGCAGGACAAACTGGTTTTCAAACTTGATGATCATCAAGTCCATCACGGTAAACAGGTTTACATCAGCTATCAGGAAATAAATAACCGAGCTTATGAACATCCCGAAAGCGATAGGATATCCCAGAGCAAATATTGCTGCAAAAACTCCCAGCCACACTGCTAATCCCAAGGCACATCCTCCTCCGCTTCTGTTCTTTTTCCCCTGATAGACTGAATGTTGTCATAAATGGAAAGGGTATTATGCACAAGGATGAGCAGCACAAACAGGGGAAAGCAAAGAAGAAGATAGGTCCAGGGCACCCTCAACGCCGAAGATTTTATAGGATAATTTATTATTGTATATTGTATACTGGGCGCCAGAAGCAGGACCAAAACGATGTTGGCTGCAGCATCGAATATTATATCAATGACACACTGGATTTTTTTGGAAAACTTTCGGTAGATTATATCAAACCTGATGTGCTTATTGAACCTCTTTGCAAAACAGGCCCCCAGGTAGATAACCCATACAAAACTGTATACTGACAGTTCAAAAACTCTTGGCAGCGGCCGGCTTAGAACATATCTGGAGAATACCTGTACTGCTATGGTAAGGATGAGTACAAAAAATATAAAAGCGGCAAGATGCACCTCTAAAAAATCAAATATTTTTCTCCCTGCTCTATTCACTGTTTTCCCGTTCATGTGAATATTGTAGAATGCCCTGGAGAAGCTTATTATTCGGCCTTCCAGGGCATTGCTGGTATACCCTGATGTCTCAATCCGAGGTTTGTATCCTGGTGTACATACCCTGGCCCCACCGTCTTTGAAACTTGCTTTGAGTGTAATACCTCTTGGCATGCTCTCTGAACGCTTCTTTGTCGGGAATTATTATCTCCATTCCAAAGTCTTTTTCAAATTTGCCCAGCAGTGTTGCCTCCTGCTCCAGTACCATCCGATTCTGGTAGAACCTGGCAACTTCCATTGCTTTTTTTATATACACCCGGTATTTCTCCGGCATTTCCCGCCACAGAGACTCAGTGATAATAGGGGTCACATACCCGATCATGTGATCGGTGAGAACTATGTAGTGAGTTACTTCATAAAATTTTTCCGAATAGTCTGTTGGGACCGGGTTGTCCTGCCCGTCCACCGTTCCTGTCTTCAAAGCCATATATACTTCACCAAATCCCAGAGGGGTGGGATTTGCTCCAAGAGCTCTGCCCACGTCAAGCCATGCTTCCACATTGGGCATTCTCAGCTTGACGTCGCTTAACTCCCCGGGAGTTCTCACAGGTCCGGCTTTTCTGGTTAAATTGAGCTCCCTGGTTCCAAGATACCAGACATCAAGAACCCGAATATTCGACTTCTCTGCAAGCCTATCCCAGAACCGCTGGCCTATCGGTCCTGTAAGCACCCTGTACATGTGATCGATATCACGATACAGGTAAGCAGCCTCCAGTACACCGATCTCAGGGTAATTTGCCAGGTCAGCAAACCAGGAGGGGCTGGCATCACAGGTCATGTCTATGG
>JBMCUI010000194.1:0-4558 GCA_048622675.1 Spirochaetota bacterium
CATACCAGCCGGAAATGAGGTAAAGTAGAATGGGCAAGGGCCGGGTTAATTCAGCAGAGAGAAACCCTGGTATCCATTATGCCAGGGATTTTGTGAAGATGGAATATGAGAAGACCTACGGCAAGCAATCGGCAATGGTTCTCTCTATGGAAAAACTGAGTGATAGAACCCTGAACGAGCTTGCCCGAAAGATAGAATTACTGGTTTATGAGGGACTGCCCGAAGACCTGGCTGTAAAGCTGGTAAGCAAGTATTCCCACCGAATTTTTAAAGAAAACTCTTGTTATCGGTAAGATCACTCCCAGGTGGTTCCGCTGGGCAAGTCCCTGCCTGAGTAATACCATTACTATTACTTTCCAGTCATCCGCAGGTTGTATGAGAGATGAAGCTGCGGTATCTATATTCTCAACCAGTAACGACCGTCGGTTTTCAAAAGCTCTTCACAGACCCGGGGTCCCCAGGTACCTGCAGGGTAGGGATACATAGGTCCGGAGTTTTTTCCGTCTTCTTCCCATAGCTTCAGCACTGGAGTGAAAAGGGTCCAGGAAGTTTCCATATCATCATGCCTAATAAACAGAGTCTGGTCACCCAGCATACAGTCAAGCAGCAGTCTTTCATAAGCCTCCGGCATGGTTTCTCCTATAACGTCGCGGTATTTGAACACCATCTCCAGCGAGTCCATACACAACTTCGGTCCAGGATGCTTTGACTGAATTACCAGTGAAATGCCCTCTTCAGGCTGCACATGGAAAATAAGTACATTTGGGGAAAGATCGGCAGGGGAGATAGGGTAAAACATGGAGTGGGGCACATTCTTAAAAGTGATAACAATTTTACTGGCTTTTCTTGCCATTCTTTTTCCTGCGCGCAGGTAGAAGGGCACTCCCTGCCATCTCCAGTTATCAATAGACAGCTTTGCTGCAACGAATGTTTCTGTTTTTGAGTACGGGTCCACTCCTTTTTCCTGTGTGTAGCCAGGAACGCTCTGCCCATCTATGGTACCGGGCCCATACTGGCCCCTGACTATTACATCCTGCAAGCTCTCAACAGGAAATGGCCGTATGGACCGTAATAGTTTTACCTTCTCGTCGCGCACTCTGTCAGCATCAAATGATATAGGAGGTTCCATTCCCACCAGAGAAAGCATCTGCAGCATATGATTTTGGAACATGTCCCTGAGAAGACCGGCTTTTTCAAAGTATCCTGCCCGGTGTTCCACTCCTATTGACTCTGATACGGTGATCTGCACGTTGTCTATGTATCTGCGGTTCCAGATGGGTTCGAATATGCTGTTGGCAAACCTGAACAGGAGGATATTTTGCACCGTATCTTTTCCCAGGTAATGGTCTATCCGGTAGATCTGTCTTTCCGAGAGGGCCTTATTAAGGATACCATCCAGTTCCATAGCAGTGTCCAGGTCCCTTCCAAATGGTTTTTCTACCACCACCCTTACTTCATTCAAACTCTGCTTTCTATCCCGGGCAAGACCGGAAGCACCCAGGTGCTCCACAATTTTTTTATACACATGAGGTGGTGTAGCCAGGTAGAATATATGGTTTCGTTCAGGAAGGCAGTTTTGATCAAGGTGGTTTAATCTGGATTTTAGGTCGGTATAAAGCTGAAGATGGTCGTACGTTCCATATACATAGAAACAGTGTCCTAAAAAACTTTCAACCAGTGTTTTATCTGCTTCGGGAAACTGTGCCCTGATGGAGCCCTCCATTTTTGTCCTGAAGTTCTGGTCACTCATAGTGGTTCTGGCACACCCTACAATGTAGAATTTTTGTGGCAGGAGTTTTTTTTGATAGAGGTTGAATAGAGAGGGCATGAGCTTTCGCCCGGTCAGGTCTCCTGAAGCACCGAATATAATAAACCCGGCAGGTCGGGGTATTCGTTCAATGCAGAAGGAGCCCCGTATATTAATGGATTTTTTAAACAGGTCCATGCTGTATTCCCTCTATTTTGTTTTTTCTTTTACCTGATGACCTCCAAATTCGTTTCTGAGTGCTGCAAGAATCCTGTTAGAAAAAAGGTCTTTCTGTCTGGACTGAAACCGTTTGAACAGGGCATGGGCTATGGAAGTAGCAGATACCCCGGACTCAACTGCCTGCATCACACTCCATCTTCCCTCGCCGGAGTCCTCCACGTATCCCTCTATTTTTTCCAGATGCGGGTCCTTTTTGAACGCTCTTTCCAGAAGCTCCAGAAGCCACGAGCGAATTACACTTCCTCTGTTCCACAGGTGTGCTATCCGGTGGTAGTCCAGGTTTTTCTGGTAAGGTGAAGCATCCAATAGTTCGAATCCTTCACCATATGCCTCCATCATGGCGTATTCTATTGCATTATGCACCATTTTAACAAAATGCCCTGCTCCTGCAGGCCCGCAGTAAAGGTAGCCTTCTTTCGGTGCCAGAGATTTCAAAACCGGCTCAATGGAATTGAAAGCCTCCTTGTGTCCACCTACCATGATGCAGTATCCGTATTCCAGGCCCCATACTCCGCCGGAAACCCCGGCATCCAGGTAGTAGATCCCCTGGGGTCCAAGCTCTTTTGACCTGCGAATATCGTCCTTGAAATAGCTATTTCCTCCGTCGATTAGAATATCTCCCCTGTCAAGAAAAGGGGTGATGCTTTTTATATGCTGTTCCACTATATCACCTGCAGGGAGCATCAGCCATATCTTGCGTGGAACAGAGAGCTTGTCTACCAGTTCCTGAATCGAATATGAGCCGGCAGCTCCTTCTTTTTCCATTTCTTTTACTTTATGCAAGGTGCGATTGTACACTACCACTTCATAATTGTCCTGGAGAAGCCGCCGCACCATGTTTTTTCCCATTCTCCCCAGACCTATTAGTCCTAATTGCATGATTTTCTCCTTTCAAGGCTTTTATGTATAATTGTTTTTCAATGACTTATACCCACTATCTGATGGTTTTCCGGGTTTTTTCAACACTTTCTTTTTTATTGTATATAATGATAAATACCCGGATAGACAACAGGATTGATTTAGTAAAAAATAATCGTCTTGACATTGGAAGGTATTTTATTATTATTGTAGCGGATGCTCCAGTAGCTCAGCAGGATAGAGCATCGGGTTCCTAACCCGGAGGTCGCAGGTTCGAGTCCTGCCTGGAGCATTTTTTAATCCCTTAGCTCTCAATGAGTTAGGGGATATTTTTTGTCCCGCCATTTTTAAATCATATTTTTACCAGGACCCTGAAAAAATTACGAACAATATTCGCCAATCTGCGTTATAATTTATAAGAAAAGGATTTTATTTTGCTTTCTTTTTTTCCGAAAATGATACTGAACAGCGTATTAATGATAAAGACTTTTTACGCATAAGAGGCTTTCAATGCACACCAGAATATCTTTTCATGATAAATTAACCAAATTACCACTTTTTGTTGCTGGGGTTGTAATATTTTTCATATTTTTAGGTGCAGACAGAGTGGAAGCTAATGAGCTGTACCTCAGCAAAGAAGATGCCCTGTGGCAAAAAGCTGTGAGTATTGCATCTATGAATAATAACTGGGTTCCAGGAAAAGTAATATGTGTGGAAGAGTCTTTTAATTGGCTGGGCTTTCAGGAAGACCAGCTTAAAACTCACTCCACGTTATACAGGACTGGAGACGGAAAGGTAAAGTGCGATATTTCTAAAATATTTCAGGATGGAAAGGATATTACCAATGAGTTTATAGGTAAATACGGTGACTCAATGCTTTTGGAAAAAAATGAATACAGGGTTGAACATCCCTTCCGCCCTTCGGTACAGGACCAGGTAACCTACACTCAAAGGAATAAGAAAAAGACCATATACGGTAAAAGGTGTATGTTGTACGATTTTGAATATCAAAACGACATTGGAGTGTGGAAGGGCACAGCCTGGCTGGAACAAAACTCTGGAGTTCCTGTTTTAGTGGAAGGGACCCTTCAATCTGTGCCGGTGGAGAAAAAATACTATACCATTACCAATATGGAAATAACGGCATCGTTTGCTGCCAATGGAAACGGCGAATGGTTCCCGGAGCAGGCAGTGGTGGACTACAATATGAAAGTGGGCGATAAGCTGTTTCAGACCTACAGAGGAAGAATAAAGGAAACCTATAAATTCAGTAATCACTGGAGGTACCAGTAGGCGTTCATAGCCTATTCAATATTTATCCAGAAGAGTTGAGAAGAAACTCCATCTTTTCATTTTCCCGCCTGAAAACCCTCTGCAACATTGACATGCTATCATTTCGACTTTAGATTGAAAGATAACTGTTGTCAACTTCAGGAAAGGCATATTTATTGCCCGGTGTGTCGGCTCAAGAATACAAAATAATATCCCAGCAAAAGGAGTACAGTTTATTACTGTTTTCGGGGTGGGAAAATGATTCATGGATATCATAACCGGATAGTGGAAATAGACCTCTCCAGCAGGAAAATTCATGAAAGGTCTTTTTCGAAAGATTTCTGGCAAGACTATATAGGTGGGACAGGACTGGGGGCAAAGCTTCTGTATGAAGAGCTTCCATCGGGTACCGGACCTCTGGGACCGTCCAATGTACTTATG
>JBMCUI010000195.1:0-4552 GCA_048622675.1 Spirochaetota bacterium
CATCAGGGCCGTATCCGGTCCCATCCAGGGCTATCCCGATTACTTTTCTTTGCACATTTCTCTCACCCAGCACTGAAGCTATATGTGCGTGGTGGTGCTGGATATAAAACAGAGGAATCCGGAGCTCCCTGGAAAGTTTTTCGGCATGCACAGTGCTGAAATAATCAGGATGCATATCACAGGCCAGCGCCTCGGGGTTAATCCTGAACATACTGCAAAAGTCCTGGATTCCCCTGGTGTAGGCATCCACACTTTTTTCATTGTTAAGATCACCAATATGATGACTAAGATAGGCCTTTGCATCCCTGGTTACACAGAATGTATTTTTCTCCAGAGCTCCAGCTGCCAGCACCTCCCCCCTGGAAATGCCTGTATGGATGGCCCTGGGCACATATCCCCTGGAGCGCCTGATGGGAACAGCCCTCCAGTCCACTTCGCCCAGCACCGAATCATCACATGGCCGCTGAATATCCCGGTTGTGCGTCAGGTAGAAATCAGCAATTCCCTTGAGTGTGGAAAATGCATCCCTGTCTTTATAAACCAGGGGCTCTTCCGATATATTTGCACTGGTCATCACCAAGACCTCCGGACCTTCGGACAAAAGCAGGTGATGAACAGGAGTATAGGGAAGCATCATTCCCAGCGTCCGGGTATCCGGAGCCACTTCCGGAGCAAGTGTATGTACTCCTGTTTTTCTTTCCAGCAGTAAAATGGGTCTCTGGAAAGAACAAAGCAGCTTCCTGGCAGCAGCGCTGACCTCGCAGTATTTTTCAATTACTTCCATGTCCCGGGCCATCATGGCAAATGGTTTGCCCGGTCTTTTTTTCCTCTCTCTGAGCAGCCGTACTGCCCGGGGGATATGCGGGTCTACAGCCAGGTGGTAGCCCCCCAGGCCCTTTATTGCCAGTATTCTGCCGTTCTTCAACAGGCGGACCGATTCCTGTATTGGCTCTCCATTTACCTGAACGCCCTCTGAGTCTAACAGCACCAGCTCCGGGCCGCACACAGGACAGGCATTGGGCTGAGCATGGTACCGCCGGTCATCTGCACTGCTGTATTCTTTCTGGCATCGGGAGCACATGTTAAAAACTTTCATGGTGGTATTTTTCCGGTCGTAGGGGACCCTCTGGATAATAGTAAACCTGGGGCCGCAATTGGTGCAGTTGGTAAATGGATACCGGTACCTCCTGTCGGAGGGATCAAACACTTCATCCACGCATTCCCTGCAGGTGGCAATGTCCGGAGAGACCGGGCTGAAGCCCTGCCCATGCTCTTCGCTTCTCTGGATTACAAACCCCTCGAATCCAACCGGAGGATGGAAGCGAATGCTGCTTTGGTGTATTTCAGCCAGCACCGGAGGAGAGTTGACCAGGTCATTAAAAAAATCCTGAATCTGCTTTTCTTCTCCATCTACCCTGATCTCCACCCCTGAAGGAGTATTCTGTACGGCTCCGTCCAGGTTATAGAGGCGGGCTTTTCTGTAGATATACGGTCTGAACCCTACCCCCTGCACAATCCCTGAGACAGTAATTGTTGCTCCTGTTTGGAGATTTTCCATATGCAGTTAAACTCTTTCCACAACCCAGTCCCGAAGTTTGTCCATTCCCTGCCCGTTTGTGGCAGAAACAGCCATTATTTCAGCATCGGGGTTGATCTTTTTCATTCCTTTTATAAAACCGGCCATGGTGAAATCAACCTGAGAGCTCAGGTCCACCTTATTCACCACCACCAGGTCTGCAGTCCTGAACATGGCCGGATACTTCTCAGGCTTATCGTCTCCCTCGGTAATGCTGGAAATGATGATTCTCCCTGTTTCTCCCAGCAAAAATCCAGCAGGGCACACCAGGTTGCCTACATTTTCAATAAAAAGCAGTGATATGCCCTCCAGATCAATATTGTCCAGGGCCGATTTTACCATTGCCGCATCCAGATGACATGCACCCTGAGTATTAATCTGAGTGGACTGGACACCCGTTCTGGCTATTCGTTCTGCATCATGTGAGGTGGCAATATCCCCTTCAATTACAGCTGCCTTTATTTTTTCAGGAAGAGTGGGAATGAGCTTCTCCAGGATGGTGGTTTTCCCTGAACCTGGCGAGCCCATTATGTTCCAGCAGGCGATATTTTTTTTATTGAAAAGCTGCTGCAGGTCTCTTGCTATAATATCATTGGCCTTTAGAATATCACTCATTACATTTACTTTCATGCAAATTACCTCTCTTTTGTATAATTTAAGCCAAACGGCAAAAAAGTAGCCTGTCCCCTTTTTTAGTCCCCTTCAAAGGAGAGGATTTCCATTTCACTGCCGCCGGTAATTCTTATCTCTTCGCTCCCGCAGAAGCTGCATTTTTGGTCATTCCTGGGAAGCTTTCTTCCGCACCTGCTGCAGCTGAAACAGGGCTCTACTGTTTCGATATTAATAGTGGCGCCCTGGGCCATTTTACCTTCTGACAGCACCTCAAATGAAAACCTCAAAGAGTGGGGAACAATGGAGGACAGCTCCCCCACCCTGAGGTTGACCTGTGTTATTTTCTGTATACCCTCTTTTTGGGCTCTGGGAATTATTATATCCAGAATTTGCTGGGCAATAGATAGCTCGTGCATAAGCTGGTCAATTTTAAATTAGCTGAATATAAAATTCAGCAATTAACACTTGACTTTTAATAAAAACATATATATTCATAGAAGTCCGATTGTCATATGCAATATAGTTAATAATTTAACATTCAGTCTAGCCTTTTTGTTCCTCTCGCAGGAATTTAATAAGCAGGCATACTGTGGTCAAGCAAAAGCAGCTTGGGAGATATTCCCTTCAGCCGACCAGACCGGCTATTAAAAAATCATGAACCAATAAACCAGAAAAGGTATAAAAGGAGTCAACTATGGCCGAAATAAAATCAAACGTTATAACCCAGGTTATCATCCCAAAGAAAAACCTGGCCCAGCTTTTCAACAAACTTTTACCTGATTACGACATTTACGGACCGGTTCAAAAATCGAAAAATGATGCATATGAGAAAACGAAGGCTCCGGACAAGAAAACCATCGACCTTCGAAAAAGACTTACGGGCAATGTATTTACCAGAGTAGAAAGCCCTGATGAGCTTAATCTGGAATATACTACCACCATAACTCCTCCAAAGCAGTTTTTTCTTCCATCAAAAGAAGACCTGCTTCGTTATGAGCTGGACCCCGGTGGTGTACAGAACGTCCAGGAAATACCTGAAGAAAGCCGTCCTTTTATCCTGTTTGGCATCCATCCCTGCGATATGCAGGGAATATTAAGGCTTGATTATGTATTCAACAAGGACAACCCTGAATCCAACTACCTCACCAGAAGGGACCGATCAACCATTATAGGGGTAAACTGTGTTCCTGATGAAAGCTGCTTCTGTGAAGCAGTGAACGCACAGATTTACGACGAAGGGTTTGATATATTCCTTTACACCATGGGAACAAGCTTTCTGGCCACTGTGTACACTGACAAAGGAAGAGAAATCATCTCCCTGGTGGAAACAAAACCGGTAGAAGACATTGACCTGAAGGAAAAAGAAAGCGTTATCGAAAGAAGCCGGCCTACAGAAGGCACAGACAAATTTGAGCCTGACTGTCACGATATACCCCTGCTGTGCAAGGACGGCGACGAACTTCCCTTCTGGGATGATATTGCAGCCCGCTGCTTTTCCTGCGGGACCTGTAATCTGGTCTGCCCTACCTGCTACTGTTTTGATGTCAACGATGTTATGAAAATAAACCTGAAGGAAGGTACCAGGAGAAGGTTTTGGGACAGCTGCCAGCTGGAAGACTTCGCCAAGGTGGCAGGTGGTGAAAACTTCCGTGAATCAAGGACCCAGAGACAAAAACACCGTTTTTACCGGAAGTTCCTCTACCTTATGGATGAATACCACAAACCCTTCTGTGTGGGCTGCGGGAGGTGCGGAAGACAGTGTGTGGCGGACATAAATATCATCGAAACCGCAAACATGCTTAACAATGCAGTAGAAAATATTTAAGGAGGAGCAATAATGCCAGCAGATACACAGCAAACCAAGGGAAAATCATTATATCTGCCAATGAAGGCCAGAATTACCAGGGCAGAACAGCTTACAGACCTGGAGAAATTTTTCGAGATTGAGCTTCTAAACGGCGAAACCCTGTCATACCTTCCGGGACAATTTGTGGAAGTTTCGGTGTTCGGATACGGGGAGGTTCCCATATCAATTTCTTCTCCTCCCACCAAGCCAGGAGGATTCGAGCTCTGCGTGAGGAAAGTGGGAAAGGTTACCGCCGCCCTTCACAGTCTTGAAAAAGGCTCAATTATAGGTATAAGGGGACCTTTTGGGAATGGATTCAACACCCAGGACCTGAAGAAAAAAGACCTCTTGTTTATCGGAGGAGGGATCGGTTTAGTCCCGCTCCGATCACTTATTAAATACGTTATTGAACATAAAAAAGATTACGGTAAAATAACCATTCTTTACGGTGCCAAAACTCCTGCAGAGCTTCTATTCAGGGACGAGCTGAAGCAGTGGGAATCCGAAGAAGGTATAGA
>JBMCUI010000196.1:0-4542 GCA_048622675.1 Spirochaetota bacterium
ACTCTGCAGTGCTTACAGGGTTTATCTCCACCTCTCTGTCTATTATACCGCTTTCCCTGGCCCTGCAGTAAATTCTTTTTGCAAAATCATACCAGGTGGTCCTTCCCCTGTTGGTAAAATGGTAGGTGCCGTAGCAGCGGGAGTCCTGCTTCACTATTTCCACCAGTACTTCTGCCAGGTCCCTGGTGAAGGTAGGGCTTCCGTACTGGTCCGATACCACCTTCAGGGCCTGTTTCTGTTTGAACAGCCTCAGCATAGTGTACACAAAGTTGGGCCCATGCCTGCCGTACAGCCAGGCGGTGCGTATAATAAAATGGCTGTACGCAGCATTTTTCAGGCGCCGTTCTCCTTCCAGCTTGGTCCTTCCGTACACTCCCTGGGGATTGGCCCGGTCCTGTTCGGTATATGCCCCCTGTTTATGTCCGTCGAAGACGTAATCGGTGGAGATATGGATAATCCGGCTGTTCCTCTTACTGGCCAGGCAGGCGATATTCTCCACTCCCTGTGCATTTACCTGAAAGGCATTGTGCGGTTCGTCCTCAGCCCTGTCCACCGCAGTGTAGGCGGAGCAGTTTATTATCCAGCTGATGGGTTTGTCTCCGGCAAACCCTTCCAGCTCACGGTATTGTGTTATGTCCACATCCATGTCAGAGGATATATATTCCAGGCCGTTTTGTAGAATAAGCTCCTCCACATCCATGCCCAGCATCCCTCTGGAGCCGATAAGCCATATCATTTATGAACCCTTATCACTAAGACGGATTTGGTCCAGGTCATCAGCGCAGAAAGTCGCGGTAAAACTCATCGCCCTGGGCTTCGTGGCGTATTTCATCCACCTGCTGTGTTTTCCCCTCTCCCCGGTAGAGCCGGTCAGGGTAATTTATCACCATACCCCTGGCAGTCCTGGAGATATTCAGGTAGGCGTGCACCACTCCAGGAGGCACCACCACCAGAACAGGTCTGTCCTCACCAGCAAAAACGGTCATGGTATTTGCCCTGGTGGTACTGCCGATCCGGTTGTCCCACAGTTTCAATTTAAAGTTTCCCGGGCCCAGAAACGAAAATATGTCGGTCTGGTGCCTGTGTTCATGCGGGCCCCTGGCAACTCCAGGCTCTGTGTAGGATACGTAGCTCATCACCGGCACAAGCCCCTCCGGAAGCTGGTCTTTTCTGAACGTCTCAATGAGAAATCCTCTCTCGTCCAGGTACTTGACCAGGTCCTGGACATGCACCCCGTTTATCCGGCCTTCGGTAAACTCCATGTCAATCTCCGCTTCTATTGTTTACCGCCCGCTCCATCTCCAGCACCTTGAGCAGATATTCACCGTAGCCTGATTTCCTCAGGGGCAGAGCAAGCTGTTTGAGCTGCTCGGAGGTTATGTACCCCATCCTGTAGGCAATCTCCTCCGGGCAGGATATCTTGAGGCCCTGGCGGTCCTCTATAGTCTTCACAAACTGCACTGCATCAACCAGTGACTGGTGGGTGCCGGTATCAAGCCAGGCAAACCCCCTTCCCATCAGCTTTACTTTCAGGAGGTCCTTCTGCAGATAATATTTGTTCACGTCTGTAATTTCAAGCTCGCCGCGCTGGGAAGGCTGGATGGATTTTGCCACCTCGGTCACCCGGTTGTCATAAAAATAAATACCCACCACAGCGTAATTGGACCGGGGCTGCCGGGGCTTTTCCTCAATGCTCACCACCCTGCCGCTGCTGTCAAACTCCACCACTCCGTAGCGCTGGGGGTCGCTCACGTAGTAACCGAACACCGTGGCCCCCTGCTTCTGGGATGCTGAATCCCTGAGCATCACCGGCAGGTCGTGCCCGTAGAAAATGTTGTCGCCCAGCACCAGGCACACCCTGTCCGTGCCGATAAACTCCTCTCCTATTATAAATGCCTCCGCCAGCCCATTGGGTGCCTCCTGCACCGCACAGGACAGTGAAATGCCCAGGTGGCTCCCATCTCCCAGAAGCTCTTTGAACCTGGGGACATCCTGGGGTGTGGAAATTATCAGGATATCCCTGATCCCGGCAAGCATCAGAGTGGACAGCGGATAATATATCATGGGCTTGTCGTATACCGGCAGAAGCTGCTTGCACACCACGTGGGTCACCGGGTAGAGCCTGGTGCCTGCACCTCCGGCGAGAATTATACCCTTCATGCTCACACTCCTTGACAGATATCCGAAAAATCCATACAACCGCCTTCACGAAAATGCCGGTGCAGCTGCAGTTATGGCAAACCCCTGCATCAAACCACACCGGCCAAGTTTTGCTTCTGGAAAAGCCGGGGAGCAATCTGGTTGAGTTCCTCAACATCGCGTTTGTACATGATATGGTAGCCCATGTTCATGGTGAAATGATAGAAAGGATGGTCCAGATGGAAAGGGTACCTGCGGAGTATGGATGACAGTTTGGTAAATTCCCTTAATGCCCACAATCTTCCCGATTGAAGCTCAAACGCACTCATGTTTTTGGGAACATATACAGCGGTTTTATGATTGTAGTAGCTCCAATTTTCTGTCAGCAGTCTTCCCTCTTTTTTATACTGTGCATAAATCCTGGTGCCTGGATAGGGAGTAAGGACATTCATGGATGCTGAGCTGATCCTGTTTTTCTGCAGGAACTCAATGGTCTCTGGGAATATATCCCTGGTATCTTCGTCAAAACCAAAAATCATAGAAGCATGAAAATATATGCCGCAGTCTTTGATCCTTTTAATGGCATCTCTGACCTTTTCCATATCCTTGATTGACTTTCTGAGTTTCTTCATCTGTGCTGTTGTTATGGTCTCAACTCCCACGTACAGTGCTCTGCACCCGCTTTCAGCCGCCAGTTTCAGCAATGCTTGGTCTCTGGCAATAGAAATAGATGCCTGGGCTACATACTTTATCCCCAGTGGCTTTATTTGTGTAAAAAGCTCTCTGGCATAGCCGGGGTCGCCCACTATATTGTCATCCAGAAACAGAAAAAATTTTCCTCCTGAATCGTTGATATACTGAACAATTCTTTCTATCGGTATGTGCCGGATCCTGGGCCCGTAGATGTGGTGAACCGAGCAGAACTCGCACTTATATGGACACCCCCTGGTGGTCAGCACCGGTATAACATTGAACAGCCTCTTCTTTGTTTCCTTTCTGTATTGTATCTGCGGATAATCTTTCAGTGAAGGACAGTATTTATGGTACTTCTTTCTGAGCCTTCCGTTCTTAAAGTCCTCAAGGAGCCCCTCCCACACCTCTTCTGCTTCGCCGACCACCACACAGTCTGCATAACTCAGGGCCTCATCAGGAAGTATGGTGGGGTGAATCCCTCCCATCACCACTGTTCTGCCCCGCTGCTTAAACTTCTGGGCAATCCAGTAGGCCCTGGGGGCGTTTGCAGTCATACAGCTTATTCCCACCAGGTCTGCTTCCTGTTCAAAGTCAATCTCTTCTATTTCTTCTTCAACTATCTTCACCTGGTACCCAGCAGGAGTCAAGGAGGCCAGTAAATGCAGTGCCAGCTGGGGAATCATAAGGAATTTGGGTCTTCTGATGGCGTCCTTGCACGGGGAGATCAATAAAATTTTCATTGGCGATTCCGGATTACAGGCCTGAGCTTATAAAATATATTTTTTCACATCTTCCATTTTACTATGCATTAATGTAGTGCAATATACTAATTTAGTCAAACTAGTTTGCACCGGCGGCAATTCAACCATTTTGAAAATACTTGATAATCCCCGTACATCCTGTTAATGTAAATTTCTGGACCCTGTACCAGGATGTATGTTTGAGCATTAAAAAAGTACAACCCATTTTCAAGTGGATCGGTTATTATGCAGAAGACAATAAAACAGCACCTGAAAATTGTACCACTGAAGTTTAACAGCAGGGATTTCCTGAAGGAAATAGGAATGTACCTTCAGGATATTCTTCCGGTTTCATGTGCGGTGGGGGACCCGCTCCCTGTACCGCACCAGGCCTTTCACACCGAAAGAGCACAGTTCAATTCAACTGCTGTGCTGAACGCAGTTTACCCCAGCATCAAAAGCCCCGGTATGGTGCTGGTAGTGGCGGACAGTGACCTGTACTCCTCAGGACTTAACTTTGTGTTCGGTGAAGCTGATATCAGAAGGGGGATTGCCATAATTTCACTGGCCAGGCTGCACCAGTCTTTTTATGGTCTGAAAGAAAATCCGGAGCTGCTGTTCACCAGAACCTTAAAGGAAGCCGTACATGAGACAGGGCACTTGTTCAGAATGGGCCACTGCACCAATCACCGGTGTGTGATGCATTTCTCCAATTCACTTTCTGATACGGATACAAAAGACTTCCGGTTTTGCAGTAACTGCAGTAAATACTTCCAAATGTAAAGTAACTAATTCTCCGCTCCCGGGTAAATGCGGTAATGAGAATAGATACGAACTGGAGTTCCCTTGCAGAAGAAATAAAAAAAAGCCCTTCGCTTCAGAGCATTTTTGTCATAGGGGAACCCTCCACCGGGAAAACCACTTTCTGCCGCTACCTGGTCTCACAGCTCTACCAAAAGCACCACACAGC
>JBMCUI010000197.1:0-4539 GCA_048622675.1 Spirochaetota bacterium
GGGCAAAATATTTGCTGCCGAACCAGTAAGTATTAAGCTCCTCCAGGCCTATGAGACGTAGAATAATATTGATATACCCGTAGTCAGGCTGTGCCATAAACTGGAACATGACCACGGTTGCCACTACCGGTATAACCCAGCTTGCCATTACTATGTTCCGAAAAAACTTTACTCCGGGCAGCTCCTGTTTTAATGCCAGTGCAAGAATCAGCCCGAATATCAGCTGAAGCACCACCGCTGTGGTAGTCAGCACAAGTGAATGCCGCAGGGATATCCAGAATATTTCGTCGGAAAGGAGGCTTTTATAATTCTGCAGTCCTACGTATTGGAATGCATCCCTTAAAAGATGGGTATTGGTAAAAGAAATGCGAAGACCCTCAAACAGGGGGATTACAGTAAACAGCGCCATTACAATGAGGGTGGGAAGAATAAGTAAAAATCCTGTATGCCTGGTTATTACTTTTATTTTCATTGTTCTGCTGCGGACCTTAATTTATAAAATTGCAGGGTTTAAAAAAGGGGAACCGATTTCTTATATAACCGATTCCCCTTAATGGTATCCTGCTTTTTTAGAGTTCTCCCTTCTCCAGCAGTTCATTTATCCTATTATACAACCACTGGGCAGCCTGTCCAGGTGTTTTTTCATCATAAATCACATAATTTACCGCCCTGAGATTGGCTTCGCTGACCGGACCCCAGTTGATGGGGGCCTGGGCGACCGCCTTGGGCAGCTCATCTGCAAACCCCTGGATCCACCACCCCAGTTTGGTATCGGTGAACACCGGCAGGGTAAGGGAGTCCTTCCTGGCGGGGATTCCTCCCGAATCAGCCAGCCATCTCCCCATCTTCTCCTTGGAGGTAATATACTTGATAAGCTCCCAGGCCCCGTCCTGGTTTTTGGAATAGGCATTCATCATTATGGGCTTTACCTCCAGGTAGGTTGCAGGTACCCCTTCTCTGGCCACCGGAAGAGAAGTAATTTCGGTCTTGTTCTCCAGAATGTCTTTTGCTGATTCACTTTCAGTCCTCCTGCCCCAGAGCCATGGGCCCATAGGTGCCATTGCCCATCTGCCGGCAACATAACCGGGGTCTTCCGACTCCCAGCCGTTGCCCCTCTCATTGGGGTCACATGCCGGGTACTGGCCGGTAAACAGTCGGTCATACAGGGCCAGTACTTTTTCGAACTGGTCCACAGTGCCATTAAACTTTTTCTGCCCGTCTTCTAACTCAAACATATGCTTTTTGCCGCTCACCTGGTAATACCAGGAGATAAACTCCTGAGCCGCACGTGGCCCCCCCACTTTTGTACATACAAAAAGACCGAACACCTTTTTATTGGTGCGTCTGGTGATTTCCTGCGCAGTGCTCACCAGCTCGTCCCAGGTTTCTGGTACGTCCAGGTTGTACTTGTCAAACAGGTCTTTTCTGTATACCATTGCCCTGGCATTGGTATTGTAGGGAATACCCCAGAGTTTTCCTTTTATAAGAAGAGGGTCCAGAGTGCTCTGGACGAACTGGTCTTTGTCTTCCCAATTGTTAAAATAACTGTCAAGAGGTTCTATCAGGCCTTTCTCCACATAAACAGCGACATCTTCCAGAAGTCCTTCGATAACATCAGGGGTTCCGCTCTTTGCCTGGACCAGGAATTTGTCTCTCTGTGCCGAGTATTTACCGGGTCCGTAAAACTCGTCCACCTTGTAATTGGGGATGGCCTGCTTGACCTCCCTCTCCCACCGGGTCACATATTCAGGGGAGACTTCCTGGGTCACAAATGGCATGTTCCAGAAAGAGAGGGTAACTTTTTCAGCTTCGGCTGCTTCTTTCTTTTCTGCTCCTGCAAATGCAGCCATACAGCCGAAGCAAAATACCACAATTGAAACCATTGTTACAAACTTCTTCATAGTTGTTCCTCCTTTTTAATTATTTTTTAATTTTTGTGGTACCAATGACTATATATGTTCCTACCACCTCCTTTCTTTCTGCAAATACTTTGCTGAAGGAATTTTTATGTTATCGTTACCGGTATCGTAAACACGATACCATAATTTATCGACCCTTGTCAAGTATAAAATGTCAAAAAGAAGGTGAATTAATATTTCATACTGTTTTTTTCATTTTTATTACTGAATACCGAGCTTTCCCGGATTATTAACTCAGGCTGGAGTAAAATTGTTCTGGGCTTCACTACATGTTTCATCTGTCTCCTTGTTTCTATCATTGACCCAAGCTCTCTAACAGCAGAGTGCCCCAGTGCAACTACATCCTGCCTTACCGTAGACAGGGGGGGATAAAAAAAAGCCGCTTCCGGAATATCATCATAGCCAATAACAGCCAGATCATCCGGTATTTTTTTACCCATTTCCCTTGCCCCTTTCAGAACACCCAGAGCCATCTGGTCATTACATACAAACACACCATCTATCCAGGGTTTTTCACCCATTAATTTTACAATTCCCCGTTCTCCGCTGTCCGGGAGCCAGTCGCCTTCAAAAACAAGCTCATCCCTTGCATACAAACCCCTGTCCTCCAGTGCATCACGCCATCCCAGTTTTCTCTGGCGGGCCTCCCACCAGTCCAGAGGACCGGTAATAATTGCTATGTTCCTGCAGCCCTGGTCAAGCAGATGTTGTGTTGCTATCAGTCCTCCTTTTCTGTTATCAACAGCAACAATTGAACGACCTGCTCCAGGCTGCCTGGTTAGAAAGATTATAGGAACAGATGAGAGAGAGATTTTTTCTCCTACCCATTCTCTGTTTTTCCCAATTTCAGGCACAGCCCATATAATACCTTCTACATGCCGTGAAATCATGTCACTGATAATTTTTGCTGCATTGTGATTTTTGGGATCACGTACAAGATACAGAATCAGGGAATACCCCAGTTCATTGGCCTGTTTCTCAATACCGGATAGAGTCTGGGAAGGCCCATAGTATTCAAGTCCAAATCCTACAACACCAAGTGTATAGCTTCTTCCCCGTATTAAACTCTGTGCAATATGACTTGGGTGATATCCTAATTTTTTTATGACTTTTTTTACTCTTCTGCGGGTTTCAGGAGCAACATCCGGACGATTGTTTAAAACTCGTGAAACTGTTTGAGTTGATACCCCGGCTTCAAAGGCCACCTGTTTAATAGTAACACGCTTGTTTATCATTAATTTGGCCAGCTTCCCTTGTAGGTGTTATCGTTACCGTTAACGTAAACATAATACCATAAACTACATACTCATGTCAAGTATAAAATGAAGGTTATTTTCTGAGTTTTTGTACAGGCTGTTTTCCCGGGGTCAAAGGAAGCATGATGGTGAAGGTGGTCCCTTGCCCTTCTATGCTTTCAAGCTCAATCTCTCCCCTGTGACGGCTACAATACCGTAGCATGTGGAAAGTCCCAGACCACTCCCCCTTGACCCTTTGGTGGTAAAGAACGGGTCAAACACCCGCTTTTTAACTTCCGCACTCATTCCAACTCCGGTATCCGATATTTTGACGGCAACTCTGTGCCCTTCCCGGTACGTCCTGATGGTGAGGGTCCCCCCTTTGGGCATTGCATCTACTGCATTTAAAATCATGTTTGTTATTACTTCTCCAATCCAGGTGGGGTTTCCCATAATTGAAGGGACCTCGTCCAGCATGCACTCCATTTGAATGCCCCTTTCGCTTCTTTCCCAGCTCACCCTTGTGAACTCAACCGCATTTTCAATAACCTGGTTTATGTCCAGCTCCACAAATGATGTGCCATTCGGATGCACCTGGGTAAACTCCCTTATTCGCCTTACTATTTCAGCACCATCCTTTGCAGCACTTTCTATAACCTGAATACCTCTTCGAGCGTTAGCGTCGTGGACCTTTTCCAAAAGCAGCTCCGCTCTCCCCAGAATCGTACCCAGAATATTATTAAAGTCATGAGCGACTCCTCCGGACATCTCCCCCAGAGCTCTGAGCCGCTCTACCATGATAAGCTCATCCTCCAGCTGCTGTCGTGCAGCAATTTCTTTTTTTAAAAGCCTGTTCTTGGTGGAAAGCTGGTGTATAAGTCTCTCCATTCTGGTCCTGTTCCTGTCCAGCTCCCTGGCCATACTGTTAAAGGTATGGGCAAGCTCCTCTATTTCGTCTCCGGTACGAATAGATATTCTCTGGCTGAGGTCCCCCCTGGAAATGGCAACTGCTCCCTGAGAAAGCTTTCTGACAGGCCCTGATATTCTATCGGCCAGCACAGTGGCAATACCTCCGGCAAGAATTACCGCAGCCAGTGCAAGGATGACCAAATCCTTCCTGTTTCTGGAAATTTCTTCTTCTAAGAACCTGGTAGTAAACCCTATTCGTACCATCCCCCATTTTACTTTTCCATTTGTATATATCGGGTATGCGATGTCCCAAATCTCATCCCCGGTTTCAGGATGAATATATTCCTGCACCAAATTTGTCCGGGAAGCCGCCGCCTTTCTGCTGACAGGGTCATCCAGCACCTTTCCCATAAGATCGTCCCTGTTGCTGTATGCAAGCACCTTTCCGTTTCTGTCCAGAATAATTGCATATACTA
>JBMCUI010000198.1:0-4512 GCA_048622675.1 Spirochaetota bacterium
ATCTTCAACTGTGTCATGAAGAAGCCCTGCTGCGACCACCCTGGCATCAAAACCCATTTCAAATAACATCCCTGCCACATTCAGGGGATGTACTATGAAAGCATCACCCGAAATCCTCTTCTGGTGCTGGTGGGCGGAACTGCTGAATGAAAAAGCCCTTTTTATCAGATTGCACCCGTACCTGTTAAACCGGTCAAGGTCTACAAAACTTTCAAGTTTGAGCCCAGGTCTGGTCTTCATGTTGCAGGTCCCCTCAATGGCTGTTATTCGCCAGCTCTACCATTCTGGACTTATTCATCAAGTCTTTCTTTACTTTTATTATATTATAACAATTATTAACTGCCATGAAAATAATCTGCTGTTCAGCATCCGGATCTATTTCCAGCAGCAGCCTTCCGTGTGGATGTAAATATTTTCTGGCCTGTTCCAGAATACACCGGTAGGCAAAAAGACCATCTTCACCTCCATCAAGAGCCTGCCTGGGCTCGTATTTACTGATTTCCTTCTGAAGCCCTTTCAGGTGGGAGGTTTTCACGTATGGAGGGTTGCTTACTATTACCTCAAACTTAACCGGGGGAACGTTTGAGAAAAAATTACTGTGAATAAATTTAATACCCCCCATATTATCTGTGCCCAGCACACGCCTGGCATTTTTTTCTGCCGTGGCCACTGCCCCTTTGCTTACATCCACTGCCATAACCCGGCAAGCAGGAAGGTGGTGCTTCACAGCTACAGCAATATTCCCACTTCCGGTACCCACGTCCAGAAGAGTATTCGGTGCAAGGTTTATTGCCTCTTCAACCAGCATTTCAGACTCGGGTCTGGGTATCAAAGTATGAGGATTTACCAGAAAACTCAGGCTGTAAAACTCCTTCTGTCCGGTAATGTAGGAACAGGGCTCCCCGGCCAGCCTTCTTTTTTTATAATTTTCCCACTTTTCTTCCTCATCACCACAGAGCACATACTCAGGGTGGCTCATTAGAAACTCCTTTGATCTATGCAGAGCATACCCCAGAAGGCAGTACATATCCACATAAGCCATTTGCCCTGAGGTGTGTACAACCACCTGAGCGATTGTTCCTGGTCCTGATAGTTGCTTTTGAGCGGCTTTCATCCGGACTGTGCCCCAATTTCATTGAGTTTCTTCTTTGCATCCTCCTCCATCAGAGCATCAACCAGTGGTTCAAGGTCTCCGTCCATAACCAGGTCCAGGGAATGGAGGGTCAGCCCTATTCTGTGGTCGGTTACCCGGTTCTGCGGAAAATTATAGGTCCTGATTCTTTCAGACCTGTCACCGCTGCCGATCTGATTTCTTCTTTCCTGTGCCTGGGCCTGTTTTTTCTGCTTCTCCGCAATCTCAAAAAGTCTAGCCCTCAATACCTTCATTGCTTTCAGTTTATTTTTATGCTGAGACTTTTCATCCTGACAGCTGGAGGTCACTCCGGTGGGCAGGTGGGTTATTCTTACTGCAGAATCAGTAGTATTGACATGCTGGCCACCGTGTCCACTGGCCCTGAATACGTCTATCCTTAAGTCCTCCGGATTTATTTCCACTTCTGTTTCCTCAGCTTCCGGCAGCACAGCTACAGTAACTGCCGAGGTATGTATTCTTCCCCCGGATTCGGTCTCAGGTATCCTTTGAACCCTGTGCACCCCCACTTCATATTTCAATTTCTTGTACACATCCCTACCTGATACACTGAATACTATCTCTTTGTAACCGCCTATCCCCGTTGTATTGCTGCTCAAGATCTCGATATTCCAGTTATTCTTTTCTGCAAACCTGCTGTACATCCTGAAGAGATCAGCTGCAAAAAGCGCAGCTTCTTCACCTCCTGTTCCAGCACGAATTTCTATGATAATGTTTTTCTCATTGAGCGGGTCCTCGGGAATCAACTCCATATACAGTCTTTCCTGAGCTGTTTCTTTCTTCTTTTTAAGCTTCTCAATTTCAATATTTATGTCCTCAGTCATTTTCTGGTCATCCGATATTTCCAGAATTTCCATATATTCCCGGATATCTTTCTCTATATCCTGCAGTTTCTTCTGCTCACTGAGGACCTTGCCAATATTGTTAAACTCTTTTGACAGTTCCGCATATTCTTTTTTATCAGAAATAGTCTGCGGATCAAGCAGTTTTTTTTCAATCTCCTTGTATCTGCGCTGCAGGTCATCCACATTTAAATTATACACAAATATTCCTCCTGTATGAACGTGGTGAATTATTGCTATTGCTTTTAAAAAGGTACAGCTATAACGGCACTGCTGACTTTTCTGCAGCCTTCAGCAGAGAAGTGATAAGCCCCAGGAGTTTGGGCAGGATCAAAAACCGGAGAAAAACCAGGATTACCAGCGAAACAAATACATTTACATCGAACCTGGAGTAGTGCATGAATCCGAGTGCGTTTCTTACAGGCCTGACCACCGGCTCGGAAAGGGAATAAATAATTCTTACCAGTATATTGTTCGACCTTAAGTTTATCAGCTCGAATATGAATCTGAGTCCCACTGCAACTATGAATATAAATATAATAAAGTATACAAACCGGAAAGCCAGGACAATCACCAGGCTAGCCAGCAAATTCAGGCTGAAATAGCCGGTAAGCAGCACCCTGTAGCTGAGCTCCTGCAGAAGATAAAGAAAATAAAATGCCAGAATAGGGGTAAAGTCCAGACCTCCCACCCTCAGAAACTTCAGCCCTGCAAACAGCTTCAAATATGGATCGGTGAGCCTGTACACAAACCTGACAATGGGATTGAACATATTTGGTCTCAGCCAGGCGAAAATGATTCTCACAAAAATAAGGATTATATAAATGGAAAAAAGCAGCCTTACAATATTGGCAACATAAATCATTTATGTGTCCCCTGTGATAAATCTGCTCTAAATATACCTACAAATAAACGGCACATCAAATGTTTTCCCTGGAGAGTTATTCTGCTGTTTCCTCCTGGGGAGTTATTCGGCCAGCAGCCGGGCAAATTTAATGGAGAGCAGCTTGGTTTTTTCATCATCAGAACGCGAGGGTACCACAATAGGGCAGCGGCCTCCTACCACCACCCCGGCAGCTTCTTTTTTCTGGAGACAGGTAATGGTTTTCCAGACTACGTTTCCAGTTTCAATGTTGGGACAAATCACCACATTCGCCTTTCCAGCTACTTTTCCATTAATTCCCTTGGCACCTGCCTTCTCCGGGAGCAGAGCATTGTCAAAAGCAAACGGTCCTCCCACTTCACAGTGCCCAAAATACCCTGTTCCGGCGAATTTTTTCATTAAAAAGGCATCCAGAGTTGCAGGCATGGCAGGCAGATTTACCGTTTCCACTGCAGCCAGCATAGCCACCTTGATATGCTTCAGTCCCATCTTTTTTGCCACATCCACTGCATTTGCCACTATGTGAATTTTCCTGGTAAAGTTTGGCAGAATATTAATCGCTGCATCTGACATAAAAAACACTCTGCGGTCCTGGGGTATCTCCAGCATTCCTACATGGGACCATATCCTTTCGGTCCTTATCTTCCACCGGGGGTCAAGCAAAACGTGCATAAAATCTCCGGTCCTGACCATCCCTTTCATTACAAACCTGGCCTTTTGTTCAAGAACAAAAGAAGCAGTCATGGGAATTGCATGATCCAGGGTGTGGACGATTTCCATTTCGTCCACAGGAATGTTAAACTGCTCTCCAGCCTTCCTGATTCTGCTCTCATCCCCCACCAGCAGGGGATGCACAATACCCTCCTGTGCTGCCAGGAATACTGCCTTAAGAGTGGCAAAATCATAAGGATTGACTACTGCCATTCTGCACGTCTCCATCCCTTTTGCCCTTTGTAAAACTTCAATTATATCAAATAAATCTTCCACTATTCACCTCCTAATCTGCACCACTGGCAGCAATTTTTCCCGACCGGGTCATCTCAATTATTCCAAGAGGCCTGAGCATTTTTATCATTCCATTAATCCTGTGCTCTTCAGAGGCCAGTACCAGCACCAGCGAGACATCAGACACTGCAATGACCTGGGCATTGAACAGCTCTGCAATCTGCAGTATTTGAGGAATGTTTTTTGGCCGTATCCTTATTTTGATCATAAGAAGCTCCATGGCTATGAGCTCCTCTGCTGTAAAGTCATGAAGTTTTATGACTTCTTTCATTCCCATAAGGTTCTGTTCTGCTGTTCGCACCGTCTCTGCATCTGCATCCACCACAATGGTCATCCTTGATTTATCCTCCTCCTCCACCTCACCGGCTGCCAGAGAGTAAATGTTAATCCCTTCCCTGGCAAAAGTGCTGGCTATTTTTGCCAGGACCCCCGGCTTATTATATACCAGACATGACAGGGTGTGTTTCATAGTACCTCCTTTCATCATTTCATTATTCTATTATTATACCATACTGCCACCAACCTGACCATAGAAGGCTGCTGCTTTATCTATTGACAATTGGTACGCTCTATTATAATCTAATCCTACAGCGATAGATGACCATAAAAGCATGAACATGTCAAGCATTTAA
>JBMCUI010000199.1:0-4492 GCA_048622675.1 Spirochaetota bacterium
GGGCAACGGTTATAGGGATTGTTGGTGGAGGAGGAATAGGGCTTATATTCAGCCAGAAAATGATGGCTTATCAGTATGAACAGGCAACTGGATGCTTGGTTGCCATACTGTTGTTGGTTCTGTTGGGAGAATTTGTTTCAACCAAATTGAGGAGTATAATAATCAGGTAAAAAATGCAAAGGAAGGTTCGGGATATGGTTGAATTAAATCAAAGCAATAATAGTGAAACAAATCTTTTAATCAGGGGAGAAGTTTTTCCATGGAAAAGCATAATCAGATATCTTTTGGTTCTGGTACTAGTAGGTTTTTGTATCTGGTCTTTTAAATATCTTAATATACCTGTAAAGAGATTTTTAAGTATGTGGGGGCCATTAGGACACAAGGTTAACCAGCTTTTTATACCACCGAATTTTAGTTACATTCAAAAGGTGGGACTTTTAGGATCTATTGTACAAACTTTCCAGCTTGCATTTATGGGCACAGCAATTGGGCTTGTCTTGTGCGTTCCTTTGTCATGGTTTGCAGCAATCAATATGAGTCCCAGTAAATGGGTGCTGTACCCCATAAGCAGGGCCATAATAGTTGGGTCAAGGTCAATATACTGGCTGATATGGGCGATGCTTTTTACCATGATCCTGGGTTTCGGGCCGCTGGCAGGAGCAATAACCTGCATTTTTGGAACAGTTGGTTTTGCCGGCAAGTTAATGGCAGAGGAAATAGAGAACATAAGGATAGGTCCAATAGAGGCAATTAGAGCAACCGGAGGCAGTGAACTAAATATTTTTCTATATGGTATCCTTCCCCAGGTAACCACTGCGTGGACCGGTATCTCCATTTACACCTGGGACTCTACTTTCAGGGCTGCCACTATTCTGGGTTATGTAGGTGCGGGCGGAATCGGAATGTACCTACGTGAAACCATAGAAATGCTCGAATATGAAAAAACAGGTATGACCCTTCTGGTAATTATCGGGTTGGTGGTAGTAAGTGAGGTGCTGTCAGCAACTGCACGAAAGCGAATTGCCTGATATATGTGTAGAATTGTAAACCTCCAGTAGTATTATAACTGGAAGAAATCTAAATTAAAACATTAACTAAATAGCGTCCTCCCTAAATATAAGAGAGGGCGTTTATTTTATATTGGTTCCATGATTATACAAGCAGCCGTTATAACTGTAAGAGTAAAATTATTTTGTTGAAGGAATAATAAATGGAGGAACAAAAATGAATATTTTATGCGTCGGCGGAGCAGGAAAAATATGCAGGGAATCGGTGAAGGACCTTGTGAAATACAGTAATTTTGATAAAATCACTATAGCTGATATCAACCCTGAAGAAGCAGAAAAACTGGTGGGCGAAATTGGTGACACCAGAGTGGGTTTTACAAAGTTCGACCTGACCGATACACATAAAGCAATTGACACTATGAAAGAATACAGCCTGGTTATGGCTTCGCTTCCAATTAAGTATGATGATCTGCTGGTTGACTGTGTGGTTAATGCAGGAGTGAGCGGTCTTGATATAACCGGAATGGGCAAAGCATACTTCGATTATCACAGCAGGGCTCATAAGAGCGGGATTGTTTTTGTCCCCGGAGTGGGAATGACCCCAGGAACCACCAATATTCTTGCAATGTATGCGGCTGCACAGATGGACCGGGTAGATGAAATATTTATAAGCCACGGCGCATTCAGGGCATTGGCCCACTCACCCGGGCTGGCCTCAACAACTTTTCTTGAGTACGATCCTGATCTTCCTGATAGAGTCATATACGAAAATGGAAGATATATACAGGTACCGCCTTTTTCAGGCGAAAAAATCATAAAACTGCCAGATCCATTCGGTGAGCATCCCCAGTATATTATCCCACATCCTGAAGCTTTTACACTTCCCAATTATATAAAAGGGGTTAAAAGAATTGAGGTCAGAGGAACATGGCCGCCTAAAAATATGGCCCTGGTAAAATCGCTCTATCAGTATGGATTCTTAAGAAATGATGAGGTGGATATAAACGGCACCAAGGTGGGAATAAGAGATGCAGTAGCGGCATATCTTGAACAGTCTCCTGAGGGAAAACAGCAGGATGTGTGGGGATATGCTCTGCACGTTGAACTAACCGGCATAAGAAATGGCAAAGCAGTACGGCATGTGCTCACTACATCGCATCCTACCAGTGAGAGTCACGGCTGGCAGGGCTCCAGAGCCTACACCAGAAGTGTAGGGATTCCTCTTTCTATAGGGGCACAGATGATAGCAGAAAATAGAGTAAAATCAACCGGAGTGCTGGCTCCCGAAGGTGCGTTTTATCCGCTTGAGTATATTAAGGAACTTGCAAAAAGAAATATAATAGTAAACGAAGAAATAAACGAAAGGCATACCATAATTTAAAACAAGGGGTATCTGAGGGTACACATAGAGGGAAATATGGATGGTAGGCTTACGAATAATTGCGTTTATATCGACAATCTTTATAGTTGTATAACTATTTATCATCATATCTATGAATATAATTATTTTGACACATAGTAGCTTGGTTATTACCATGTTACAAGAAGGTAAAAAAGTCAATTAGGAAGAATCAAAAGAAATCTATTACTCAATATAAATCTATCTGGAAGGTTCAAATATATTATAAATTTTACCCAAGGAGGAAATTAAATGGGAAGGGAACCAGTTTTTAGAAGGAAAACTTCCATTTCGTACAAAACAGAAGAAAAGACTGTTTTGAGAGGGTACGATCTGGGAGAACTTGCCGAACAGGGCTACAGTTTCTGTGATGCTCTTTTTGTGCTGTTTCAGGGGAGGATACCTACCGAGGAAGAAGAGAAAATGCTGGAGTATGAAATGGGTGAATTCCTGGAGCACTCCATGTCGCCATCTGCTGCATCAGCAGTGGCAGTAATTTCAGGCAGGCCGCATCTCCCTGCAGCTGTGGCAGCAAGTGTCATGACCTTCGGCGGCGCACACGGCCCCGGGGCCGCCCATGGCTACATGATGAACAAATATCTGGAAAGGGCAGCTAATGAAGGTAAATCCATTGACGAGATGGCCAAAATCTGCGTGGATGAGTACCTCGATGCAAAGATGCCGGTAATGGGGATGGGACAGCCTCAGCACACTCATGGTGATCCCAGGGCAGAACCGACCCATATTAAACAGGAGGAGCTGAAAGTGGATGGAATGTACCTAAAGTTTCAGAGAGCTGTGGAAAAACACTTTTACGCACGGAGAAAGCGGGAAGGAAGAAGCTACGTTGCAGTCAATATGATTGGGGCGGGAAATACTGCACTGGCAGACCTGGGTTTTTCACCAAATGCAGCATGGTGTGTCGGTACCCTTACCAGGGGTTACAGCTGTGCAGCTCATGCACTGTTCCATATGAAGAAAGGTAGAGCATGGGCGGCTTCAAAGAGTGAGCCTATGGTACAGATGCTGGACCTTTCGATGATAAAATATGTCGGGCCTGAAGACAGGGAGGTACCACCACAGTCTGAAAGACAGGAATATGCCAAAAAACAATTAGAAGAGGGGGAATATAAGAAATGGGTGATTTAAAAGACAAAAATAAAAAGAAGAAAAAGCTTCCGGGCAACCTCTATGATCCGAGGCTGAGATATGATTATGAAAACAGGGAAATCGGCACGGTCTCACCGGACAACACCAGGGAGCCTTTCCGGTGGGTTTCAGACGTGGCATATAAGAATGTACACAGGATTGTAGCCAGAGGGTATGATACCACTGAACTGGTGGAGGCAGGATACGGGTTCGCAGATATGATTTTTATAGACTTTCAGGCAAGGATACCTCTAATAGAAGAGCAGAAAATGCTGAACTATATAATGGTTCTTGGTCTGGAAGATGGTCTTTCCTCGCCAGCAGCCATGGCCAGGATTGTCGCCGGCTCCAATGTATATCTTACTCAGGCAGCAGGTGCTTCTATTCTGGCATTTGGCCATGCCTACGGGGCATACAGTGCATTTGGTAATATGCTTTTGAGATATCAGTCCATGGTGGAGGAAGGGACAAAGTCTGAACAACAGGCAGCAAAACAGCTGGTACAGGAAAACGTGGACAAGGATTACCTTGGAGTATCTGAGCTGTACCTTAAAGACCCTTCACCCGGTAGGATCATTGCCAGGGCAGAGAAGCTGAATGTAGCTCGAAAATATATTCCATTTATGAAGAAGGTAGTGGAAGAGGCCAAAAAAGTATTCCAGAAACCAGTTTGCCTGGATATGCTTGGTGCGGTTGGTGCAGCCATGCTGGATCTGGGGTTTACTCCGGAGTCTTCGTGGGCGATAATGGCTGTAACCAGGGGGTATGCTGCAGGTGCCCATTATTGTGAAGAAATAGAAAGAGAAGGCTTTGCCAGGATGGGAGAAGCACTTACTCCCAAAGAAGCCTACGATGGGCCGGATGAAAAACCAGTACCTTCAACAGAAAAACGCTCCAGAACAGCAAAGCCCTATAAGTCTGAGACACTGGATGAATG
>JBMCUI010000200.1:0-4450 GCA_048622675.1 Spirochaetota bacterium
AGGTGGTATGGACTCCAAGCTCAAAGCAGCCGAAATAGCTGCCAGGAGCGGGGTGGGGGTTGTTATAGCCAGCGGTAAAACTCCTATGCTCAGTGAGATACTCCGAGGAGAGGTGGTTGGCACTTACTGTGTTCCCTCTACCAGAAGGATAAAGGGTAAAAAGAAATGGATCGCCTTCAATCTGAAAGTGGAAGGAAAGGTAATAGTTGACCCTGGCGGGGTAGAAGCAATAGTAAATGACAAAAAATCGCTTTTGCCTGCAGGCGTCGGACAGGTGGTGGGTGATTTTAAAATGGGCAGCAATATATCCATCCAGGATGAACATGGAAAAGAGATAGCGAGAGGTCTCAGCAATTTTTCTTCACATGAGCTCCGGCTGATTCAGGGAAGAAACACCAGGTCAATACCACAGGTTCTGGGAAATGAGAGCTATTTTGAGGAAGTTGTTCATCGGGATAATATGGTAGTATTTTGAAGCATCGTTGATCCTAAAACCAAAATGGGGGATAATTATGGATATTAAGACCTACATTCACACCATCTCCGGGAAAGCCAAAGAGGCTTCAGTAGTTCTCAGGTCACTGAAAGCAGAACAAAAGAATCAGGCACTGGGTAATCTGGCAGAACTCCTTGCAGAGAAAAAAGCGGAGATCAAGGACGCAAACTCCGGGGACTGCCGCAATGCAGAACAGGCAGGGGTTTCTTCGGCTTTTCTGGACCGGCTTGCTCTTACTGATAAAAGGATAGAGGTGATGATAAAATCGGTGAGGGAAATAATGTCTCTCTCCGACCCGGTAGGAGAATCATGCGGAGTAAGAAGACCGGAGGGATTTTTTCTGGAAAAGATCAGGATACCGGTGGGTGTGGTTGCCATGATTTATGAGTCACGGCCCAATGTTACGGTAGATGCAGCATCGTTGTGTATTAAGTCCGGGAATGCTGTAATCCTCAGAGGGGGGAAGGATGCATTGGAGAGCAACAAGACACTCGCCCTTATAATAAAGGAGGCACTGAAAAAGGCAGATATCCCTCCGGAGTGTGTTCAGTGCGTGGAAAGAACCGAACATGAAGGGGTCACCTATCTGGTAAAACAGGCTGGATTGATAGACCTGGTTATTCCCAGAGGAGGTGAGTCTCTTATACGGAAGGTTGACCGGGAGGCAGAAGTCCCGGTAATAAAACATTACAAAGGAGTGTGCCACCTGTATATAGACAGGGAGGCTGACCTGGATATGGGCCTGGAGGTGGTGTACAATGCCAAAGTCCAGAGACCAGGTACATGCAATGCTCTGGAGACACTCCTGGTAAACCAGGAGGTGGCCCGGGATTTTCTTCCCCGCTTAGTAACAAAGCTCGGTGAGGTGGGGCTCAGGGGCTGCAGCCGGTCCAGAAGTATAGTCCCCCGGATGAAGGAGGCATCAGAGGAGGATTACTACACAGAGTACCTGGATATGGTGCTTTCGGTAAAGGTAGTGGATTCGGTGGAACAGGCTGTCAGCCACATTGAAAAGTACGGAAGCAGCCATACTGACGGAATTATCTCCAGCAATATCGCCACTATACAGAAATTTGTCTCTTCGGTGGATTCTGCAGTGGTCACAGTAAATGCCTCAACCCGGCTCAGTGACGGCGGGGTTTTTGGCCTGGGGGCGGAAATAGGGATAAGCACAGATAAACTGCATGCCAGAGGACCTATGGGAATCAGGGAGCTCACCACCTATAAATGGGTTCTGAGAGGAGAAGGCGATATACGGAAGTAGGAGGCCTGTGAAGAATATCTCCCGAATGTGGTTTTTTAAACTCTGGTATGCACGGGGCTGTTAATATATTAAAGTAGCAGGTCTTTTTTGACGTTAGTGTTTTTAGAATGAACCGCTTACCCAAAAAAAATTTGAAGTTGATATTTTATGCCGTCATGTTGATAGCAGCGATATGGACCGGGTATGTTGTAATTTACGGATATGGAGGATTGCATCACCGGAAAAAGGTACACAGCAAGCTGTCGGAACTGAAGGAAGAAATCAAAGAGCTTTCCGAACAGGAGAACGTTCTGGACTGGAAAATCCAGAATCTCAAGCAGAATGGCCCTTATATGGAAGGAGTGGCCCGGGAGATGGGTTTCAAAAAGCCGAGGGATGTAATTTTCAAGGTTATCAGTAAAGGAAACAAAAAGCCTCAAAAGTGAGTATGGACATTGCTCCAGGAGAACCCGCCGAGACTGAAAATTTGTAATTATTATCATTAATTTCCGGTGGAATCCCAAAAAAAGATTGACAGCAGCTGGTCTGTTATAGTAGTATTAATCATACTAATAGTAGGAGTAGTATACATGAACAAGGTAAAAATCAACATTACCATTGATGAGGAGATTTACAAGTGGCTCAACTCTCAGAGGGGCATGGTGCCTCTTTCTACCTACATCAACCACCTCCTGGCAGAAAGAAGAGAAGCGGAGAAGCTGATTGAGAATTACAGAAAGGATTCGGGAAGCCTGAGAGATTTCATTCAGAGAACACTTGCCCGGATTAAGGGAGGGGATAAATTTTTAGAGATATTATCCAGGGAATATCTGAGCGACCTGTAAAACCCTCCAGGCAGCCGTGGTGGTGGTAGGTAGTTGGACTGTCCGGTTATTTTTATACTCATCACCGGGTGGGTAAAAAAATAATCGGTTCTTGTTATAATAGCCATTTTTGATCAGACCGGAGTAAAGCGGTTCAGTACTATTTCGAGAACCGGTAGGGATAAAGAAAAAAATACGAAGGAGGGGGGGGATGAATTTGCAGACGAGAATGAAAACTACGGCTGTATCAATCGGGGCCAGAACAGCCTTGAAACTTATGTCCAGTATGTCAGAAGAAAGATGGATGAGGCTGGTCCAGCCTATAATAACCCGACAGACCATGCCCGAAGCTGCTATTATGCTGGATTTAATGCTGCGAAGGCTTCACCAGGGTTTTCCAAACTTATCAAAAAACGTTAAACAGAAATTTATTCAAAACTTCATTGTTAAACCATTTACTATTTACGGACCCAGGCGAAAAGCCTTCAGGGAGAAAAACGGTTACGATGTACCTTCTTTGATGGTAATAAGCCCCACCATGAAATGCAATCTTAACTGCTATGGGTGCTATGCCGGTGACTATCAGAAGGCCCAGGACCTGGACATGAGTGTAATCAACAGGGTTATTAATGAGGCCAAAAATATGGGAATGTTTTTCTTTGTTATCTCCGGTGGAGAGCCTACCTACTGGCCGCACCTACTGGAGCTTCTGGAAACTCACTCGGATGCCATATTCCAGATATACACAAACGGTACTCTGATTGATGAAAGGATGGCAGAGGATTTTGCCAGGCTGGGAAATGCGGTTCCCTGCATCAGTGTTGAAGGATTTGAGAAGGAAACAGATGAGAGAAGGGGCAAAGGCACCTTTAAAAAGATCTGCAAAGCAATGGACAACTTGAGGGAAAAGGGAGTTATTTTCGGGTTTTCCGCTACTGCTACCAGAGAGAACAACGAGTTTATAGTATCCGACGAGTTTATTGATTTCTATGCAGAAAAGGGGTTTTACATTGGGTGGTACTTCAATTATATCCCTATTGGCAAAAAGCCCAACCTGGAGCTGATGCCTACTCCAGAGCAGAGGGACTATCGAAGAAAGAGAATAATCGAGATTAGAGACAAGAAAGGCCTGGTGGTGGCGGACTTCTGGAACGACGGGGTGCTGACAGACGGATGTATGGCAGGTGGACATAACTATCTTCACATCATTTCCAATGGTGATGTAGAGCCATGTGTATTCTGCCATTTTGCGGCTGATAACATTAAAGACAAAACTCTCAAACAGGTACTGGAGTCCAAGTTTTTCAAAGCCTTCAGAAAAAGGAGGCCGTACAATGAAAATCTTCTGCTCCCCTGCACCATAATTGACAACCCCCATGTGCTGAGGGAAGCTGTAGAGGAAGGCGGCGCCCGTCCTACCCATCTGGGCTCTGATTCAATCATTACCTCACTGGCACCTGCCATTGATGAATATGCCAGAGAATACGGAGAAATTGCGGACAGGTCCTGGGAAGAGGAATACGAAAACAAGACACATAAAAGCCACCTGGACTTCATCACCGAGTTAATGCAAGGAAGAGATACCAGGGAAGTCCAGCATCAGGTGTAAATGTGCTGCAGCATGGTAAGGACATGAATGGGCAGGCTGCATTGGATATGGACAAAGCAGCCTGCCGAACCTCCTTTTTCACCTTCCTTTTTAAATCTTTCACAATCGGCAATTGAACTCCTCTATAATTTCCACGCAGTACCCGGGGCAAACTACTATTCCAGGTTAAGGGAAACCAGTTTTGTCCGATACATTAAAAAAAGAATTTTGAGGGTGAAAATGTACCGAAAGATATTGTTGGTTGTTGTTATTGGAATCACCTTGATGGTCCCGGTATC
>JBMCUI010000201.1:0-4423 GCA_048622675.1 Spirochaetota bacterium
GGGTAAGGATGTTTTCCATTCTGCTTCGTTTCATCAAGGTAGAAGGAGAGGATTTTGATAGCTTCCTGGTAGAGGGCAAAGTTTGCATATACAGTGGAAAGCTCCAGGTAGGACTGGGCTTCGCTGCGAAGGATTTTTTTAAACTCCTCCTTTTTTTCCTTGTAAGTATTTCCATCATCCTCTATTTCAGAAGAGAATAGATTTTCAGCTAACGCCAGAAAGCTGAGGGGGTCATTTTTCAGGATATCTTGTACTATTTTTTTCGCCTCCGTAGTATGACCGGATTTCCTGTATGTGCAGGCCAACAGAGCACGGGCATCCAGGTTCTCGGGGTTAATACCAACTGATTTTTCCAGCTTCTGTCTGGCTTTTTCTACCATCCCCTTTCCCAGGTAGATACCTCCAGCAAGGTACATTCCCGATGCCCCGTACATTTTAGCCCTGGTCAGAAGCTCAAACTCTTCCAGAGCCCTTTCTGTATCACCTTTATACAGGTAGCCTGTCCCCAGGAAGAACCTGGCTTTTTCGTCCTCTTTGTCCTTCTTCAGCACCTTTTTCAGCTCTGAAATAGCCTGCTTCCAGTCCCCCCGGCGGAGGTAGAGCACTGCCAGCGAACAGCGTGGTTGCGAAAACTCTTTTTTGTACGTGAGCGCTTTCCTGTACGCTTTCTCAGCCTTTTCCATATCTCCTGTTTTCTCGTAGTCCAAACCATTCTTCCACAACTCCTCTGCGCCCCCAGCTTCCAGAGTGGGCTCAAGCTTGTAGCGCCACTTTATCCCGGGAACATGTCTGTTTTTCCCCGGAGCCTCATAGCGGACCACCTCTTTCCCCCTCCTGTCTGTCACGGTGAGGACTAATTCGGCTTTTTCACCAAGGCTGTCTTCTATCTCAATTTCGGAGATTACGGGGGCCCCAGGCCTCAGGTCCCTTTTCTCCTTCCAGAGTTTGGTTCGTCCTGTTTCGAGTGAGAGCACTGCTCCGGGTATGGGCGAAGTGCTTTCCACCCCCAGACGGAGCTTGGTTTTGCTGATAGGAGCAAGAGAGACTGCGGCCTCCCTGTTGGCAAAGACCGGAGTGCCTATTTTGTGTATGGGGTACCAGTACTCATTCCATTTTTCTGCCGAATAGGGTGGGAGTGTGTCCCACACCCTCTGGGTTGAGAGTCTTCCGCTCTGCATTTCGGAGTATGGTCCATCCTGTTCGGTCAGAAGATCAACCCATATCCTCCCTTCGTCGCTCTGTCCCCAGGTATAAAATTTTCTTCCCCTTGCTTCATAGCGGTCTGCGTAGTGTACAAGCCCCTTTTGGAGATCGTGGTTATACCAGCCCACAAAGTCGCAGCTTGAGTTCAAGCTGAAAAGATCCTGCGGCTCCAGGTGGTTTCTGTCCCACCTGAGGTCAACTCCCCGGTGAACAGGGAAGTCCATAATATCGGTAAGGGTCATGACTTTAGTGGCAGTGGTGATGAACTCCAAACCCGGGGTGGCCGGAGCTGCTGAGTTCGCCCAGAACCAGAACCGATGGGGAAGAGGGGTTCTGTTGAACAGCCTCACCTGAGTCTCAAAAAACGAATGCCGGGGGTAAAGAGTAATCAGTACTGACCATTTCATCCTGGAGACCTTCTCTATGTCTCCTATGACCAGGGTCTTGCTCCCATCGTTGTTTTCCTTTAACGTGTAATCTATGGGTGAAGAGGTGGTCACAGTGTGCCCATTGGGAAAATTCCACTCGATCCCTCCAGAGACCCAGGCTCCTCTGATGCCAATCCTGGCAAACTTGAGCACATGGTTTCTGTATAGGGCCTCTTCTCCTGTGGTTTTATCCATCACCGAGAGAAGCCTTCCACCCAGTTGAGGAAGCACGGTAATAAGCAAGAACTCGTTTTCCAAAAAAAGCGCTTTCCACTCTCTGTCCTCTTTTTCGGTGCTGAGGTTTTCCTGAAGTGGGTATGGGTATATTATGGAGCTTCCCGGGTGGATTGGACTTTTCCTTTCTATGAGCAGGGGAGGGTTTTTATCTTCGGGTCCCCTTCTGTACGTCGGTATTCTCACCGTTTCTTCCCAGGCTCTTACGGGTGAATCAGAAGCTTTCATAGTACCTTCTCCATTCATAACGCTTTCAGGGAATATAAGTCAGGTAAAAACATATCTTTTCCAAATCGTACACTGCATGACAGTTTTTCTGCACAACTATGATGTATTTTCTTTACAACGTTTTATATGTTTCACCAGTCTATCCCTTTAGAAAAAAATAGGGGCTGCATTTATTTAAAATATTTTCTGCTTCGAAAACAGGTACTTGATCTACCGTAATATTATATGTAGAATAGATTATCAAAAAAATACCCGAAACACAACCATAATTTGTGTTTATCTCTACAGGTACAGGAGAGATGAGCATGGGATCCCTGGAAGACGTCATACAAGGAGAAGAGCTGTACCGCAGGCTTTTCGGTGGCAATACGCGCATCATAGAGTATAAAAAACAACTGCTCGGGAAGGTATGGAGGCTTTTCAAGCACAGGTTTTCTTCATCTGCAAGAATTGACAGGGTAGCGCTCATTCATGTACCGAACCGGGTCGAGCTTCTGGGAAAGCACACCGATTACCAGGGAGGGGAGACCTTTCTTCTCACAGGACCAAAAAACTTCTTCGCTCTGGCAGCCCCCAGCTCTGACGGCGTCACCGAAATGGTCAATGCCCACCGGTTTCTGGGAGAAACGGTGCTCAGGCTGGGAAAGGAGGAGCCTGAAATCCTGGAGCAGGGGGTAGGCTCCAACTACACCGCTGCGGCTGTAAAGCGTCTTTGTACAAACCTCAATGATTCGGGATTCCCGCCCCTTGAAAACATAAAAGCTGTGTTTGTGGGGGACATTCCTTTCGGCGGGGGCACCTCGGGCTCCTCAGCCAAGCTGATAGCTGATTTCCTCTGCTTTGCCTCGGTAAACGGCCTGCTGGAGAATGATGAGTTTGTCTCTCTGGTGCTGAAGAACGGCAGAAAGGCGGGCATAAAGATGGGGCAGCAAAGGATAGATGATTTTCTGCTGTGCCTTTCCATGTACCTGGCCCATTTCGAAAATGGCTTGAACTTTGGAGGTCTCAGGGGAGAGGGGGGAGTGGGCACCTTCGGAGGTTCTGAAGACCACACAGCCATATTCCTGGGAAAGCAGCATACCCTGCTGTACTGCAGGTACTGCCCCACTGAACTGCTGGAAAGCGTGGAGGTATGGAAGGATTACCGTACTGTAGTGGCCTACTCAGGGAAAAAAGCTGAAAAGACCAGCTCGGCAATGGAAAAGTACAACCGGCTATCCCTGTACGCTGCCGCTGCTGTCAGGGCACTTAATGAGATAAACAGCAGCCACCATTGGCTGCTCAGGGAGTTTTTTCCGGACCTTACTCTGGAGGAGAAAGCACGAAAGGCATACCGGCAGATTTTAAAGGCGGGGAAGGGAGATGAAATAGCCCGGAGGGCATACCAGTTTTTCAAAGAGAGAGGTATCATGGAGCAGGCGGTAAGCAGGGTCAGGCAGGGGGATATCCGGAGCTACGGGGAGCTGATCAACGCTTCTCACATGCTCTCCAGGGATTATCTGGGAAACATCGCACCCGAGGTGGACTTCCTTCAGGCAAAGGCGGTTGAGCTGGGGGCATGTGGGGCAACCGGGTTCGGCGCCGGTTTCGGGGGGAGCTGCTACTGTGTGGTTCCGAAAGATGAGGTTCGGAGTTTTATACCCAGGTGGCAGAAGGAGTACCTCGAGCGGTTTCCCCGGTATAAGGAAGCTGTACAGTTCGATGTCTACCCTGCGTGCAGGGGGTGCTACTGGGAGGTGCCAGGTGGTTAGAAAAGCGGTGATACTGGCTGCTGGAAGCGGAACCAGGATGCAGCATGGGGTGGAAAGATACATTTCCAATCCTGAAGAGCTCTCTGCCATTCGGAAGGGGGGAAATGGCTGCACGGTTCGGCCGGTTCCCCTTTCTGGACTACCAGTTGCTCAGTCTCATGAAGGTGGGGCTGAAACAGATCAACCTGGTGCTCAAGCCTGAGGATACCTTCTTCACCGGCCACTATCGCTTCCGGGGCAGTCTCCTGTTCCCTGAGGCAGAAATTTCCTTATCTTTTAAGAAAGTTACCAACGGGACTGTTCATGCAGCCCTGTGTGCCAGGGATTTTGTGGGTTATGAACGATTTTTGCTGCTGAACGGGTACAACAACTACCCTGCAGGTCCCCTGAGAATGCTTCTTCACTCTCCCGGGCCTCACGTCTCAATGGTTGGGTTTGATATGGAGGGGTTCAACCCCTGGGTAAAACAGAGGCTTCGGTCATTCGCAGTGATCAGAAGCGAGGGCGGAACACTCAAACAGATATATGCAGGGAGTATTTGTTCCGGTACCACTATCTGGGGTATAAGAAACCGTTTGG
>JBMCUI010000202.1:0-4414 GCA_048622675.1 Spirochaetota bacterium
GGATTACAGAGATTGAATTAAACATCGATAGTAAAAAGCTGTACTACTACAACCTGAACCTTTCTCAGGTCATCAGATATCTCCGCTACATTTTTTATTCCCCGGTAATTATGAAATATTACCAGGATGGTAAGGTTGTAGACGTGAGAGGGAACATCAGCCTGGAAGGCCTTTCTGTACAGGAATTAAGTAATCTGGCAGTTCCCAATATATACAGCCAGTTTGTAGCACTGGGGGAGTTTGCGCTGATTGATCATATAAAGAACCCTGCAGTGATATCCAGAAAAAATACAAAAAGATATATATCGCTTGATATACGGTATAAAGAGGTGAAAAAGGAGAGGCTTTTGAAGAAAATACACTCCTGCATCAGCAGGCTGGACCTGGGAGGAGATTTTTATTACCAGCTGGGGAAAAATCCTCTGCAAAAAGAAACTAAAATAATCACATTTGCCTTTATTGCTGGTCTTGCAGTCTTTTTGGTGTACGTGGTCTGTGGTATTGTGCTGAGAGGTTTTGTTTCTGCGTTGATTGTTATTTTCTGCATTCTATCAGCTGGAGTGGGAAGCTTTATATTTTTATGGGTACAGGAAGCGGGGCGTTCAGTGCCTGTTTATGCTGCAGTTGTCATTCTGATAGGGTTTTTGGTGCACACCCCGGTAATTCTGCTCGATGAACTCTCCCGGCTGCAGAAAACCCTACGTAAAAAACCAGGCTGCCCGGCAGGGTCGGATACTTGTTCAGAATACTGTACAAAATACCAGAAAACCCGGTGTGCCCAAACCCTGCCCCTGGAGAAGCTGGTTTATTACAGTTATGAAAGAAAACATAAAGTAATGATAATCAGCCTGATTGCTGCTCTGGCTGGACTCATACCGGTGTTTTTCACTGTGACCTCAACCGGGTTTTTCAAGGTATTCACAGGAGTGCTTTCTTCGGGGCTGGTTTTGGGCACTGGTCTGAGCATGGTATTTTTCCCCGGGATATGGATGCTTTTGATAAAGAACAAGCGATGTCACAGCAGTAAAAAATTTCGGAAGCTGGAAGAAAAACAATGACAGTGTGGAGAAGCGGGACCTTTTATTTTGTTTTTTTGGCAGGAGCCATTATGATTTTTGGAGGCTGCAGCAAAGGCAACAAGGAAAAGGCCCTTGAGTATTATAAAAAGGGTAGACAGTTGTATGCTTCACAGAATCTTAAACAGGCCGCTTATCACTTCAAGGAAGCAGCTTCCCTGGACCACCACCTCAAGCAATCGTATCTGATGGAGGCTAAATGCTATTTCTATCTGCAAAGCAGCATCCAGGCCCTGGAAGTACTGAACCAGGTTCTGAGGCAGCATCCAGGATATGTAGAGGCTCGTTTCTGGGCCGGCAAACTTTACTACTTCGGAAACGATTATAGCACAGCAGAAATGCATCTGCTCCAGGTAGTACAGGATAACAGCAGCCACCTTCAGGCGCGCTATCTACTGGGAGACCTTTACCTGCAGCAGAATATGTACGATAAAGCCTTGTTAAACTACCAGATGGTGGAGAAAAACCTGGACATGGTAGGCATGGCCAAAGTAAACATAGCCCGCATATATACTGAATATGGATTGTACAGAAGAGCTCTGGAGCATATTGCCTTCATTGAGAAAAACAAAGAGTTTCTGGAAGAAAAAGTACTGGACCAGGCTTATGAGGTTCTGGCAGGAATGGGAGAAAAATAACTTTATATAAAGTTTCTTCTTGATGTTCAACCGCCGCGGCGGTGTATCCCTACTTGTAATTAGCTGGATTAACACCAGCATAAAAAGAAAGGAGTCCCAGCATGAATAATAAATCTGGGTTTTTAGTTCCTGATACCAGGGAAAGTACTGCCGCAGGTGGCAGCAGACGGATCAGTGGATACCAGCGAAAAGCGAATGCCTCCGGCAGGTATTTTATTACCAGGACCTGCCCGGGAAACTGCTTAAGCCTTGCTTTCTTCTGTGTGATACTTATTTTTGTTTTTTCTTCCTGCGTATCTTTTAATATCACCTCCCGGGCATATACACAAAAGGGGTTTAGTTTAAAAAAGACAGAGAGACTGTTCCTGGAGCCGATGATTATTACTTCCTATAATTTTATGGATGAACAGGAAATAGCATATATATTGAATAAGAAACTGCATCTGGCCCTTCTGGAGAGTGGTCTGAGCCTCTGTTCTGATAAAAAATCAGCAGATATGGTGATACACACCGAGCTGATTATCAAGCCCTATCAGCAGGAATACCAGGACAAAAATTATTATCTGTTGGCAGTGAGGTGTGTTTCCATGAAAAATAAAATGTGGGAGTCCATCTATGAGTATAACGGCAGTGCCTCTATTTTTAACAGCAGAGTACAAAATGCATTATTCAGCCAATTTATCAAGGATTTTTCAAAGCTAATAGAATCATGATGTAAAGTATCAAAATAGAGCAGGTAATGAAAAAGGTCATTTTATTCGTAATTCTTTGTTTGACAGTAAGCAGTGCAGAGCTCTGTTATTCACAGGAGAGAAAGGTACTATTTCTTAGCCTGGAAGAAGCTCTGAGTTATGCCAGAAATAATGACCTGGAGCTTAAAAATCTGGAGTTTTCTTTTAGAGAACTGGCAGGGTTAAAAAAAAATCTGTATCGCTCGTTTTTTCCTTCTGTATCAGCTTCATTGGGCCGTTCCCGGGCGGTACATGTCGGAGAGCTTGATACAGACAACTACTACATGGGTATTTCTCTGGAACAGGTGATTTATGACCAGCTGAGCCTGCCGGTGCGGGTGAGAAGGTATGGTTTTTCCCTGAAGGAGGCAAAGGTTAACATCGAAAAAAGGAAACATGTAATAAAAAGAGATACCACCCGGCTTTATCTGGAGATGCTTTTAGGTCGCTCAAAGCTGGAAAATAAAAAAACAGAATACCAGCTTTACCAGGATTATTTAGAATTGATGAAACAGGAGTACCGGTTGGGGATGAAGACCATGCTGGAGGTAATAGAGGTGGAGAAAACCCTTCTTGAAACCCAGCTCCAGCTGGAGCAGTTAAAGGAAGAAAACAGGATACTATACCGGGACTTTCTGGATATTCTGGGACTTGAACAAAAAGCCTGCCGGGTGATTCTGGATGATGATTTTAAGGAAATATTTTTCTTTCTCATGAATATGGAAATAAAAAAAACTCTGCGGGATGTCTACCTTCAGTTTATGGATATAAGCAGTGGGTTGATTGATTATAAAAGCCTGTATGCCATTGCACAGAGAAGAGACCCGGAGATAAAAAAACTGAAGCTTGACCTGGTTCAGAAAAGCCTGCAAAAAAAGCTTCTTTCCATACAGTTTCTGAACAATGTTTCGCTGAGCTATGAGATTGGTTTTTCTGGTGAAAAGTTTCCCCCGGTAAACACTACCCACATAGTAGGTATTAATCTTCTGCTGGATTTCGGAATTATCTCCTCCGACATTTCACTCTCAGGTTCTTCTTCCAGGGAGCTCAGGTCCCGGAGTGAGGAATCGGAGTACCGAATTCTGGAGTCCCTGGACCTGCTGGGGGCAAGAGAACAATTGAGAATAACTACCTATACCACCAGAGGTGAACTTGAAAAGTATAAAAAGGACCTTCTGAAGAAAATAAAGGTATGGACTATAAAGTCCAGAGCTATGCTCAGGCAGTTTGAAATCAAGCTGAAACAGATGGATATTTTTCGCAGGAACCATGAAATAATGAAGCTCCAGCTGGAGCTGGGGAAGGTCAAGCGTATTGATTACACCGAATTCTGCATAATGAGAACCAGGTTGGTTATAGAACTGGACCAGTTAAAGCATGATTTTGTAAGGCTTCTGTGGGAATTGGAGGAGATTCTTAATATCAGACTGTGTGAGCTGCTGGCACAGGAACAGCATAAGGCAACAAAAGACTCAGAAAAGCTTTTGCATGACATTATGCATTGAGTATAAGTTCAACACAACTCTGATGTGTACCGGTTATAGTTACCTTCTGGGCACGGGGTGGGAGGAAGCAGATGGAATGATTGATTTAAAGGGGGTGGAGTGATGAACCGGCTCAAAGAAAGGTCCTTTACAGTAATCCTGCTCTGGACTGTGGGAGTGCTTTTATTTTCCTGGGGGTGCAGCAGAAAGAATGCAGAAAACTACAATATTCAAAGGGTCATGGGGAACAATCCGGCCCCTCCCCCTGAGTTTGAGGTTTGCACCGTAGCAAGCAGGAAAGTTACCCGGGATGTGGAGGGACTGGGAAACCTGGTATTTTACGATAAGGCTGAGGTTCTCTCCAGGATAGACGGAATAGTGGGAGAAATACTTGTCAAAAAGGGTGACCGGGTACAAAAAGGACAGAAACTGGCAACTATTTCCAACTACCAGCTTGAGCTGGACAGAATTAAAGTGGAAAAAGA
>JBMCUI010000203.1:0-4407 GCA_048622675.1 Spirochaetota bacterium
CCCGGATGCAGACCGTTTCTGATAAAAAATGGATCATAATAATCTGGAGATTAGCAAATGAAAAAATATGTCCTGGTATTGATGTTTATATTCTGTGTTGCAGGGGTGGGAATTGCCGATCAGATACCCGGCTCCCAGTATTTTTATCTGGGGAACGGGATAAGCTTTTTTCCCCTGGGAGCTTCGGGAGCTGCCCATTACATGACCATGGATGCCAACCTTTACAACCCTGCGGCATATGGTGATACCAGAAGGGTTGCTGCGGACATCTCCCTGGGAGGTCTGGCAGGAGATAATCTGCTTTTCAATGCCAGGGGGAGCTTTCCCACCAATTATGGAGTGCTGACAGGCAATTTCCTGGTTCTCACCTCTCCTGAAGGGAATACAGCCGGCAATGTGGTGGGGCTGAAAGGCACTTTTTCCAAATATATAAGTGAGGAGTGGCTGTTTGGTGCAGGGCTGAATGCGGGGCTGGCAAAGGGACCACAGTCGGATTTCATGACCTCTGTGGACCTGGGTACAATCTACAGGAAAGAAATTGATGGCACAGGGTTCGGGCTTTTCGATTACTCCATTGGGGCAGCCTTTAAAAATATCGGGAAGAATATTTCATATGAAGGCTACGATGGGTTCCCCCCCTTTATGGTGGATGTGGGAGCAGGGGCGGAAGTGGTAAGAAAAGGCATCTACAGGGCCAGGTTGTCTTCCCATGCGGCCTTTCCCATCAATCCCGTCCATCCCTACCTGGGCTTCGGCCTGGAAAATATCTTTTTTGACATGGTGAACATAAAGGTGGGTGCAAATGTGGGGATAGAACAGGTAAGCACCCTCAGTGCCGGTTTTGACCTTAATTTCAGCCTCGGGGACACTGATATGCAGTTCTCCTATTCTCTTCTTCCGAACACCTTTAACAGCTCCGGGACCACCTATACTCACAATGCAGGCATCAGTATTGCTTTCGGCAGTTATGACCGCAAGCCGCCAACAGCAGTGGTGGAAGTGGAGAAAAAGTACTTTTCACCAAACCATGATGGGGTCAACGACAGGGCCATATTTGACCTGAATATCGATGACAACAGTATGATTTTTGGATGGAGACTGGATATTACAGATGAGAATGGCAAGCCGGTAAGATCATTTGTAGCACAGGATGTGAGAAAAATCCGTTACATGACGTTTGAGAAATACTTCAAGCGGCTTTTCTCAAAAAAGGAAGAGGTAAAAATACCCAGAGTTATAGAATGGGACGGAACAGACTCATCAGGGAATACAGTAGATGACGGAACTTACTACTATTCGCTTACTGCATGGGACGAAAACGAAAACAGAACAGTTACCGAAAAAAAGAAGCTGGGGGTTGATACCGTGGTGCCCATGGTAGAAGCATCAGCAGACCAGCTTCTTTTTTCACCCAATGGAGACGGAGTAAAAGATACCCTCAACATTGATATAAAAAACGAGAACATAAGGCAGAATGACCAGGTGGTACTGAACATTACTGACAGAAGCAATAATGTGGTATTCAGCAAGAAACTGGAAGGCATGGTCCCCGGGGAGTTTGTGTGGGATGGCAGGGATAATAACGGTGAAGTGGTGGAGGAGGGGATATACAACTTCAGGATAACGGCAGCGGATTATGCTGGCAATAAAACCACCTCCACCGTGGAGGGGATTGTAGTAAGAACCGAGTACGAAAAAGTCTCGGTTTCACCGTCTTTAAGGGCGTTTTCTCCAAACGGTGACGGCTACTTCGACATTAACGAAATAAAGCTTTTTGCCAGCAGCAAGAAAGGTCTTCTTCGATGGAGCCTGGATATTTTGAACAAAGAAGGAAATGTGGTAAGAAAGTATTCCGGTGAAAGGGACTTTCCTGATACCATAAGTTTTAATGGTGAAGATGCTCAGGGCAATGCCCTTCCTGATGGGCTTTATACATTGAGGTTCCAGCTTTACTATGAAAGCGGAAACCACCCTGAGTCTATTTTCAAGTTCATGGAAATAGACACTACTTCCCCCTCCATAGAGGTTTCCACAAACATAAAGGCCTTTTCCCCCAACGGAGACGGAATAAAGGATACCATTACCTTTATACACAAAATAACCTCAGGTGAAGGTGATATATTCCAGGCAAAAATAACCAATGCTGCGGGCGCCACTTTCAAGACCTTTAGCTATGGTAAAAATCCCCCTGGTACAGTGGTCTGGGACGGGACCGGTGACCGGAACACCCAGCCGGTTGAAGGCGGCTATACCTATATCATTACAGGCAAAGACAAAGTGGGTAATTTTGCTACTGCCAGTGTGAGCGATATTAAGGTAGCTACCGGTTTTGAGGAGGTCTCTATTGTTCCAAACAGGTATGTATTCTCACCCAACGATGATGATAAAAAAGACCAGGTCACCTTCAAGCTGAATGCCACCAGGAGGGAAGGAGTACAGAATTGGCGGCTGGATATTAAAGACATAAACGGTGAGCTGGTAAACTCCTTCACCAGCAAAAAAATGGGCACTACTGTACCTACAGAAATAGACTGGGATGGCACCAACCAGCTGGGAACAGTAGTGGAAGACGGGGTTTACACTGCCACCTTCAGCATTCTGTACGATACTGGAAACAACCCCATATCCAAGCCCAAGGATATCAAGGTGGATACCACACCTCCGTCTGTGGAAATTTACGTGGATGACTTGTATATCTCTCCCAATAATGACGGTGCCAAGGAGACGCTTACCATATTCCAGCAGATCCAGGGAGAACCTGAGGATGAATATACCGGTGTGATAAAAAATGATGCAGGCAAAGTGATAAAAAAATTTCACTGGAAGGGCTCACCGCCTTCTGAAATTATGTGGGATGGAAGGGACCAGCAGGGCAGACCGTTTGAACAGGGGACATATACCTATACACTTACTGCTGAGGACCCTGCAGGAAATGTTACTGAGAAGACCATATCCGGAATTATCCTCAAGACCGAATACCAGAGGGTAAGCCTGGTAGCAGACCAGAGGGGCATTTCCCCCAATGCAGACGGGCACCTGGACCAGGCGGAGTTTGTGCCCAGCATATCTTCCACAGAAAACCTGGTTAAATGGTATTTTGATATTGTTGATGCCCACGGAAGGAAGGTGAGAGGAATAACCGGAAGCGGGGTGCCTCCTTCGGTTATCACCTGGGAAGGAAAAGACCAGAACGGGAACCTGGCAAGAGACGGGGTATACACCTGTGTACTTACCCTCCTGTATAAGAGCGGAAACCATCCTTCCAGTGACCCGGTGGCAATAACTGTGGATACCAATCCTCCTGATTGCAGCCTGGTGGTATCCCCAAAACTTTTTTCACCCGACGGGGATGGGGAGGCAGACACCCTGTATATCAATATAGACCTGGTAGACAGAAACCAGGTCTCCACATGGGCAGTATCCATTTACAGGAAGTGGAATGGAAAAGTCGACCGTTCTGTTGCGTTCAAGACCTTCTCCGGCAAGGGCAACTTCAGGGGAGTGATCAGGTGGGATGGGTACTCCGATCCGGTACCCATGCCGGTTACATTTACACCACCTGACGACTATACCTATAAAAAGGCGGATGGAAAATGGAGGCTGCTGGTGGACTCTGCCAGCACATACCTGGTTGAGCTTCATGCCTCCGATGGTTTCGGCAACAGTATAACCGTAACAGACAGCTTCGAGACAGACATAATGGTGATAAAAACCCCTTATGGAATGAAGATAATGGTAAACAGCATCCAGTTTGAGTTTGATAAAGCAGAGCTTCTGCCTCAGAGCCATGAGATACTGGACCGGCTGATAGAGATACTGGACAAATTCCCCAATTACAAAATCCTGATTGCAGGGCACACTGATTCGGTGGGAAGCGAGGAGTACAACCAGAAGCTTTCCGAGCGAAGGGCATATACGGTGTACAAGTACCTGGTGGAGCATGATGTTGCCAAAGAGAGGCTGGCAACTGAAGGAAGGGGAGAGAGCCAGCCTATAGATGATAACAATACCGAGCAGGGCAGGGCCCGAAACAGACGGGTGGAGTTTTACTTAACAAAGAAATAGCACAGGGGGAGATATGAGCAGGACACCCGAAGTTATCGCCATGGACCTGGAAGGGGTTCTGGTACCTGAAATATGGATTGCAGTGGCAGAGAAGACCGGAATAGAAAAACTGCGGCTTACCACCAGGGATGTTTCAGATTATGACCAGCTGATGAAAGGAAGGCTGGAAATACTCAAAAAAAACGGTCTGAGGCTGAAGGACATCCAGGAAGTGATAAACAGCATCTCTCCGCTCCCGGGGGCAGGCCGGTTTCTGGACTGGCTCAGGCCCCGGCTCCAGGTGAGTATACTTTCGGATACCTTTTATGAGTTTGCCATGCCTCTGATGAAAAAGCTCAACTA
>JBMCUI010000204.1:0-4364 GCA_048622675.1 Spirochaetota bacterium
TTGATTGGGGACTGGACCAGATAGACCAGGCAGTGAGTATAGTAGACGAATATGTGGGCTAGGAGGCAGAAATGCCAGATGATCACCTCAACGAACAGCACAAGCTCGAAGGGGACATCAACATATCCGAGAGAAGGAAAAAATGGCAGGCACAAAACCTTGATGACAGAACAAAGAACCTGCTTGAGGAAGATTCGCGTTATTTTTTAAAGCAGTCGCTTTCAACACCCTGTCTGAACGGACTTAAGGGGGCCCAAGGAATATACATTGAGGACCTACAGGGCCGGAAATATATGGACTTCCATGGGAACAATGTTCATCAGGTGGGTTTCGGAAACAAAGAGGTCATCCAGGCGGTAAAAAAGCAGCTCGATGAGCTTTCATTCTGCACCAGACGGTATACCAACCAGGTGGTAGTAGATTTTGCAAAAAAGCTTTCTGAGCTTGCTCCAGGCAGTCTCAACAGAATGCTGTTTGCTCCCGGAGGGGCGGAAGCTGTTAGTATGGCAATCAAACTGGCCAGGGTGTATACAGGGAAGTTCAAGACCATCTCCATGTGGGACTCTTTCCACGGAGCTACCCTGGATACTATATCGGTGGGAGGGGAGGCCGTGTTCAGACACACCACAGGGCCTCTTATGAGCGGGACAGAGCATGTTCCCCCTCCTGATCCCCACCGAAGGTTTATGGACATTGGTACACCAGAGGAATGGGAGCTGCTGTGGGCAAAATATGTGGAGTACATACTGGAAAAAGAAGGCGATATAGCTGCAGTAATATCCGAGCCAGTCAGGTCCACTCCTTATGTGCCGTCCAGAAAATACTGGCGAATAATCAGAGAAGCATGTGACAGGAACGGAGCTTTGCTGATTTTTGATGAAATTCCCCATGCGCTGGGCCGTACCGGAAAGTGGTTTACCTGCCAGAACTTTGATATTACTCCGGATATTTTGTGTATAGGCAAGGGGCTGGGTGGAGGAGTTTTCCCCCTTGCCGCCATGATAGCTGATGAAAGACTGGATGTGGCAGCGGACAGGGCACTGGGGCATTTTACCCATGAAAAAAGCCCCGTAGGGGCAGCTGCGGGAATGGCAGCCATAGAATATATAGAAAAGCACAACCTGCTCCAGCATGCGGTGGATGTGGGTGCCTATGCTCTGGAAAAAGCAAAAAATTTGCAGGAAAAGCATCCCCTTGTGGGTTCAGTCAGGGGTATAGGACTGATACTGGGGATCGAACTGGTCAAAGACCGAAAAACCAGACAGAAGGCCCTGGATGAGGCGGAAGCGGTAATGTATGCCGCCCTGTCAAGGGGCATGAGCTTCAAGCTTACCATGGGAAACATCCTTACCCTTACTCCTGCATTGACCATAACCAAACAGGAGATGGACAGGGCTCTGGATATTATTGATGAGTGTTTGGAAGAGATAAAATAATTATAAGTTAAACTAATAGAAACTATGAAAATTATTCTCTTGACAAATATTAAAATTTAACTAAAATAATACTCCTGCTTTTTTGGGATGATGTTGTGGGACCAGATTTGGGATGAAGGTTGGTATAAGAGCTGTTTTTGTTTAAAGTTAAAGTAATATGTATTTCTATTTAGATGTTAACACCAAATTCATATGAAAAGGGGGTTTTTATGAACAAAAGAAAGATTTTTTCGGTAGTGGTTGCTCTTTTTATGCTTATTGCGTTTTCAGCAGCCATGGGTTTTGCAGAGGGACAGAAAGAAGCAAAACCAAAGGTGGAGAGCGATCCTGACACACTAGTTTATGCTGCCATGTCCCAGGAAAGGGCCCCGGTAGTGGCAGAAAGGATGGAGGGGCTTTTGGAGTACGTTGCAGAGGTCACCGGTAAGAAAACAGAGATTTATCTCACCACCTCCTATGCTGCCCAGATCGAAGCTATGCTGGGAGGGTTTGCCCACATCGCAAACTTTGGTCCCTTTGCTTATGTTAAGGCCACTGAACGGGACCCCAACATAGAAGCTTTTGCTACATATGTTGTGGAGTCCATGCCCGAGTATTTTGTACCGGGCGGACCCAAGTACGTTGGAATGCTGGTGACCAAGAAAGGTTCACAGTATACCAGCATCGATAGCCTTAAGGGTGAAGACGTTGCTTTTTCTGATCCTGGAAGTACTTCCGGATGGCTTGTTCCCAATGTTCTCTTTACAAAGAGGGAATTGGGAGGAAGCTCACTAGATGATTACTTTGGTGAGCTGATATTTGCCGGATCGCACGATGCAGCTATCCTGGCAGTGCTCGAAGAAAGGGTTTCTGCTGCGTTTACCTGGGACTCCGCACCATACAGGCTGTGGAAGAGGGGAGAAATGGGAAGACCTGACAAAGAGCTGAATGTATTGTGGACATCACCGGACATTCCTCTGGACCCCTATTCCTACAGGACAGAGCTGAATGATGACCTGAAAGCAAAAATTAGGAAGGCTTTTCTTACCTGGCATGAGAAGCCGGAATCAAAGAAATTCTTTGAATCGATTGGTGCTACGAAATTTGTGGAGATGCAGGATTCAGACTACGATGTAACCAGAGAGTTGGCTGAAGCAATGAAGGAAGCTGAGTAAAAAATATTAAAGACCATCTTCATCCTTCAGTTGGTCCCGCGGCCAATAAATAGTGGGGAAGAAAGGGGAGCAAGGGTTAACTTGCTCCCTATCTTTCCCCGGTTAATTTAACTTTTACAATTGGTTAATGTCCTTAAGATAACTCTTACAATAGGAGACCCTGATTTTTTTAAACAGGCAGTGAGGGGGAAAATTAGTTGTCTTCAGGCGATTAATCAAATGGCAGAAATTTAAAAATATTCCAACATATCAAAGGGTGACAAAATGGGTGAAAAAACTAAAACTCAGAATGATGTTGTTCAAAAAAACAAGCCCAGTGCACGTGAAGTGCTTATAGTCGAAGACCTTAAGAAAAAATATCCCGGCGGTGAAGATGCACTCGCAGGGGTAAGTATCTCAGTGCACGAAGAAGAGTTTGTAGGGCTTATCGGCTTAAGTGGTGCAGGTAAATCTACCCTTCTTCGGTGCATAAACCGGCTGGTTGAACCGGATGATGGAAGGGTATACCTTGATGGAATAGAGATCACAGGCCTGGATAAGAAAGGGCTGAAGAAGGCAAGAAGAGATATGGGTATGATTTTTCAGGAGTTTAATCTGGTGGAAAGACTGACTGTTCTCCAGAACATTCTAACTGGAAGACTTGGGTACGTAGGGATGGGAGCAAGTATATTCAGAAAATTTCCAAAAAAAGATATAGAGCGGGCAGAAGAGCTTGCCGAAGTAGTGGGAATGTCAAAATATTTATACAAGAGGGCGGATAAACTGAGCGGCGGCCAGCGCCAGAGAGTAGGTATTGCCAGGGCATTAATACAGAATCCGAAGATCCTTCTTGTTGATGAGCCCACCTCAAGCCTAGACCCTGCCATAGGGCACGATGTTATGGATGAGTTTCGCAGGACCACTAAAAAGCTGGGAGTCCCTACACTGGTGAGCATTCACGATGTTAACCTGGCACTGGAGTATGCAGATACCATTGTAGCCATGCGAGACGGGAAAACGATTTTTGAAGGTGATGCAAAGGATGTAACTAAAGAGAAATTAAACGAAATCTATCAATACGAGATTTAAATTTTCTTAGCATGTGTTATTATTGTGAGCGGTAGAAAATCTGTAATGCAAGGAGAATTTGGTGTTAACTGAAGAGAAGAGAATAAAGTACAAAAAGATGATTACTATGAGCCTGGTGGTGATTACAATATTGGTGATACTGATTTGGTCAATATACGGGGTAATGGTTGTAGGCACCAGGTGGGAAAAGATCGGGTCCATTCAGCAGGTAGCAAGAACAATAGGAAGGTTTTTCCCTCCGGACATTTCTTTTTTAACTCAGCTAGCCAAGCCAACATTGGATACATTCCTGATTGCTGTTCTGGGTACATTTCTTGCCTTAATACTTTCATGGCCGATAGCTTATTTAGCAGCAAGAAATTTTACTCCTGTAATATTTATAACCTATCCAATTGGAAGATTTATAATGACCATTTCTAGGTCAGTACATGAGGTTGTATGGGCATTGATATTTGTTGCAGCACTTGGCCTGGGTCCATTTGCAGGTATACTGGCATTGGGTCTGCGTTCCATAGGTTTTGTGGCAAAACTCACAGCAGAACAGATGGAAAACATTGACTACAGGCCTATAGAGGCGGTTCGTGCCACTGGGGCAAGTGGTTTTCAGGTTCTAACCTTTGCGATTATTCCACAATTATTGCCGCAGTTTGTAGGTACTGCGATATTTCAATGGGATATAAATATTAGAAGGGCAACGGTTATAGGG
>JBMCUI010000205.1:0-4359 GCA_048622675.1 Spirochaetota bacterium
TTTTTATTTGCTTTTTCCCTCCATTTTATTATCAAAAGTCAGTCAACTTGAGTAAATTAGTGAACACCTTTTATGAATAAGAAAAAACTTCTAATAGTAATGGTCATTGTACTATTAAATGTTAGTACCTGTACGGCAAAGAATATGCCTGAGAAAACATATACATTTAAGTCAATTAATGATATTCAAAACACATCATGGGAGAGGGTAGCAGGATATACAATTTTTTTTGGCCACCAGTCAGTAGGGTATAATATTATTGATGGTATACAGGATATCTTGAATGAGAATAAGAATGGGAACATACACCTTAACATAGTAGAAACTGCTGATGCTGAAGATTTTACTGCTCCAGTGTTTGCACATGCCAGGGTTGGGACAAATACCCAGCCGATTTCGAAGGTTGATGCGTTTGCACGTGTTATAAAAGATGGCATTGGAAGTAAAGCCGACATAGCATTTTTTAAGCTCTGTTATGTTGATTTCGATGCTGAATCAAATGTACATAAGGTTTTTGATTATTATAAAACCAAGATGGCAGAGCTTAAAAAGAGGTATCCTCGGTTAACGTTTGTGCATGTTACTGTACCTCTTACCACCTGTCAGACTGGACTGAAGGCGGCAGTTAAGAAAATATTAGGCAGGTCGCTGTGGGGCTATGAAGACAATATTAAAAGAAACCAGTTCAATGATCTGCTGAGAAAACAGTACAGCGAAGATAACCTGCTGTTTGACCTGGCATTGATTGAGTCTACCTTTCCTGATGGTACCCGCAACGTACAGAAGAAAGACAGCCAGTCTTTTTATGCGCTGGTCCCAGAGTATACTGATGATGGCGGCCACTTAAATGAAAAAGGCAGAAGGATAGTGGCTGAACAGCTGTTAGTGTTTTTGGCTGGTCTATAAGTAAAATTAATTTGAATTATTTAATATGTATTATTTAAACGGCATTGGCGGCATATCACCGAATCATGGACACTAAGGTTGTAGGTATTGGAATTGATATACTTGCAGTAGCCAGAATCCAGGCCCTTGTAGAAAAGTCTGGAAGGCGGTTTCTGGAGAAGCATTTTACCCAGGAAGAAATACACCACTGCAGCCAGAAGGCCAACAAATACCAGCGCTTTGCCGGCAAGTTTGCTGCAAAGGAGGCTGTGTTCAAGGCCTTATCCCTATCCAGGAAGGAGCATTTCTCCTGGAAGGATATTCAAATACTCAATGAGAAAAGGGGAGCACCTCAGGTGGAGCTTGGTGGTGCCATTGCTGAAAAAGCGAGAAGTCTTGGGAGGTTTAATATTTTTGTATCTATTTCACACTGCAAAGAATATGCAGCAGCCGTTGTGCTGATCACCCGGGAGGGTAAGGATGGCTGATATTAATCAGGTTTCGCTGGAGGATGTCAAGAAAAAAGTACGTGGTTTTATTGTTGAGAATTTTCTTTTTGGCAGTGAAGAAGACCCGTTTACTGATGAAGACTCATTTCTGGAGAATGGTATTATCGATTCGACCGGGGTGCTGGAGCTCATTGAGTTCATCGAAGAGCAGTATAAAATTAAAGCTGAGGATGATGAACTGGTGACTGAGAATTTAGATTCAGTCAACAATGTCTCCCGGTACCTGATGAGCAAGCTGGGTAACGGGCAGTCTCACTCATAGGTAATTTCTCCCACCTGTTCCACCAGCCTGGGGCCCATGTGCAGGTACCTGGTGGTACTGCGCTTCTGGTCAATGTCATTGAAAATGCGCTCTGTCTGCTCAGGGGTTAGCCCTGCAGCTTCAGCCACTGCCCGGGCAGTGTAGCCGTGGTTTTTGCCGAACAGACACAGGTCCATTTTGTGGTAGGGGAGGGAGAAGTAGAACTCTTCCTGCGACTGGGGCATGGAGTAGGTGTCGGTAGTGGGTGGCCGGGTGCGGATCTCCTCGGGGATGCCGAGGTAGTTGGCCATCTGGTACACCTGGGTCTTGTACAGGTGGGCGATGGGCTTCAGGTCTGCATATCCGTCCCCCAGCTTTACGAAGAAGCCCTGGTCGTATTCCAGGCGGTTGGGGGTGCCTGCAACTGCGTAGTTTCTCCGGTCGGCATGGTAGTATTCGAGCATCTTGCGCACCCGCTGCTTGAAGTTGGTGGCTGAAACGATGCCCAGGTACGCGTCCCTGTTCAGCCGTGCTCGCTTTTCGGTGCCTTCCGGGGACCTGACCACCACAGAAAAAAGCCTGAGTTTGTCGTCTTCAAGCACACTGGGGAGCACGATCTTCACCTGAAAGTCAGACCGGTGCTCGGGAATCAGGGTCCTGATTGCCTCGTCTCTACGGCGGTAGCACCCCACTGCTTCAAGAATGGGGGTTATGTCTTCATACACTGACTCGATATTGAGGTGGTCGCAGATTTTCCTGCTCAGTCGGAGAGTGCTCTCAGAGGAGTCTTTTTCGGGCAGAAGCAGGCCCAGCACCCGGCTGTTGCCGAGCGCCTTCAAACACAGTGAGGTAACCACACTGCTGTCCACCCCACCGGAGACAGCCACCACCACCCCTTTCTTTTTAAATTCCTGAAGCCAGTGGACAACTGTATGTTCAATCTTTTTATACTCCTGTTCCGGGTTGATCTTCAACTGGTCCTGAGAAAGACCGGTGTTTTTCCCCATTGTTCTGCTCCTGGATATTAAAAATATGTATGCACTCTTTCTGTATTCTACTTTTAGTTATTTCAGGTCTTTTGCTCTGATTTTGCCGCTGCTGGTCTTGGGCAGCTCCTTGCGGAACTCCACGTAATGGGGGACCATAAAGTCCTCCAGGTGCCTGCTGCAGTGGTGCTTGACGGTATTTTCATCCAGGGCCGGGTCGGTTGAGACCACAAACGCCTTAATTGCCTGTCCCAGTATGGTGTCCGGTATCCCCACAACAGCAGCTTCCACAACGCCTTTTAAGCTGTAAATCACGCTTTCAACCTCTTTGGGTGCAACCTTTTCCCCTCTGCTCTTAATGATGTCGTCCTTTCTGGAAACAAAATACAAATAGCCGTCTTCATCCATTTTAAACAGGTCGCCGCTGTACAGCACCCGTTCTCCCACAGTGGGGCCAGGTTTATATACTTTTTGTGTGGCAGTGGGGTTTTCCCAGTACCCCCGCATGACATGGGAGCCCCGAATGACCAGCTCCCCGGTCTGGTTGGGGCCCAGTCTGTTGCCTTGGTCATCCTCTAGCCAAACCTCTGTGCCCGGGATGGCAATCCCCACTGACCCTGGCTTTTTGTCCAGCTGTTGAGGAGGCAGGTAGAGGGTCCGCTTGCATTCGGTGAGTCCGTACATGGAGTAGATGGTTACCAGGGGAAACTTGCTGCGCAGCTCCAGTATGTGATCCGGGGGCAGGGCAGCTGCGGTGTTGGTCATATACCGGAGGGTTTTCAAATTGAACTTGCTGATGTCCATCTGCACCAGGATGGAAAACATGGTGGGAACCCCCGGGAACCCTGTTACCTGCTCTTGCTCGATTCTGTTGAGCACCTGGGCAGGGTAGGTGAAGGACTTTTCCAGCACCAGGGTCCCGCTGAACCGAAAGGCCATGAGCAGCTGGTATAAACCGTAGTCGAATGAAAGCGGCAGGACGTTTATGATGATGTCCTCCGGAGTGTTTTCAAGGTAGGTGATGATGGAGCCGGAGGCGAAGTTCACGTTGTTATGCCCGGACATCACTCCCTTGGGGTCACCGGTGCTGCCGGAGGTGTAGATGAGACAGGCCAGGTCCTGGTCGATATTCCGGCACAGGGGCCTGTTTGCTTTGGATTCCTCCAGCAGTTGAGTGAAGGAACATAATGTACCGGTTTCTTGTATCTGGTTTTGCTGTTGTGCGGTACTGCAGAGAACAATGCTTTTGAGGGACGAAACCTTTTGTTGCACTTCGTCCAGAATAGGGATGCTGCCTGCAGAGGTGATGAGTGCTGCTGCCCTGCAGTTGTTCATGATATAGATAAGTTTGTCCTTCTTGGTGGTGGGATTGACCACCACGAAAACTCCCATGGCTTTGAGGGTGGCAAAAATAGAGATTACGGATTCTACAGAGTTCTGAAGGTAGATCACCACCCGGTCAGCCCTGTTGATGCCCTTTTGTATGAGTGCCTGCGCCAGTCTGTCTGCCTGGTGGTCTATGTCAGCATAGCTGAGGCGGCGGCCGCCGCAGACCAGGGCTGTTTTATCAGGGTACTTTTCTGCACTATTTTCCAGGTAATGCTGGACAAGCATAGGGCTATCTCCTTTTATGGTATGTATGGTCTGGCAGTGGCTGGAGCTTCATCAAGGGTTCAGGCGCACTCTCATCGGAACCCCCTTTTCCATCCCCCTTGATAAAATGATGGTAGGTGAGCAT
>JBMCUI010000206.1:0-4327 GCA_048622675.1 Spirochaetota bacterium
GGGCGGCAGAGGCAGGGAAGCAGTATTCCTGTCAGAAGAAGATGAGCAGTTTCTGGACCAGGAAGTTTCCCTGCCGGAGCATTTAGCACGGGACCCCATTGAAGTATTCCCTGAAGTCAGCGAACCGGAGCTGGTACGACACTTCAGCCGCACCTCCAGATGGAACTATGGAATAGATACAGGCTTCTATCCACTGGGCTCGTGTACCATGAAATACAATCCAAAGATGAACGAGCAGCCTGCAAAATCCCCTGGATTTTGCTGCGCCCACCCCCTTCAGCCTGAACACCTTTCACAGGGGGCCTTGCAGCTGATGCATGAACTGGAGAGATACCTGGCAGAGATAGTGGGAATGGACAGGGTGACTCTCCAGCCTGCTGCCGGGGCACACGGTGAGCTTACCGGGATGCTTATGATAAAGGCATACTTTTCTCATCAAAATGAACAAAGAAGCAAAATCCTGGTTCCTGATACCGCCCACGGCACTAACCCTGCCAGCGTGGCCATGTGCGGGTTCAAATCAGTGCCGGTAAAATCAAACAAAAAAGGCTATCTGGATAAAGACACCCTTGCCTCGGTTATGGATGAGGATGTGGCAGCTATTATGCTGACCAACCCCAATACCCTGGGAATATTCGAAGAACACATAGTAGATATTGCTGATATACTGCACCAGAAAGGCGGCCTGGTGTACTGTGATGGGGCCAATCTCAACGCCCTTATGGGAAAGCTGAAGCTGGGGGGGCTGGGAGTAGATATTGTTCACCTGAACCTGCACAAGACTTTTTCTGCTCCCCATGGAGGGGGAGGGCCCGGATCCGGACCGGTGGCTGTAAAAGATACCATCTCTGAGTTCCTTCCGGTACCGGTAGTGGAAAAACAAGACCAGGAGTACTTCCTTGACTACCAAAGGCCCCGGTCCATAGGCAAAGTAAAGAGTTTTTACAGCAACTTTCTGGTATGCGTAAAGGCTTATGCCTACCTTCTGAGCATGGGAAGCAGAGGCCTTAAGCAGGCAGCTGAAACAGCAGTGGTGAATGCAAACTACCTCAGGGCCAGGCTGAAGGAGTATTTCCTTCTGCCTTACGACAGGCTGTGTATGCATGAATGCGTTTTGAGTGATAAAAAACAGCAGGAGTTTGGAGTCAATACCTTCGATATAGCCAAGCGCCTGATAGACTACGGCTTCCACCCTCCCACCATATACTTTCCCCTGGTGGTAAGCGGAGCGCTGATGATAGAACCCACAGAAACCGAGAGCTTGCAGACCCTTGACCGGTTCATCGAGGCAATGGAGTGTATTGCCGGGGAAGCTGAACAGAACCCCGATGTATTAAAACAGGCACCGGTACATGCAAAGGTGCGTCGGGTAGACGAAGTTAAAGCAGCCAGAAACCCGGTCCTGCGGTGGGTACCAGAGTAAGGTGGCTTCCGGGTAATACTTTGCGCACTTTCCCATACCAAAAACCGGAATGAGCAAAGCCTGACCTTCTTTGCCCCCATTACACTTCTAAGTAACTCCACCGTTACTTTACGATTCTCCACCACCGCAGGCGGCGTACGCCTGCTTTTAAGCAGAAACACGGGAGTTGATATGTACCACCACCTGTCTACTCTCCGAGCATCTCCGTCTCCTGATCAGAGGTATTACTCTCTTCTTTTTCAGGGAGGAGTACCACATGCACATACCGGTCCGGATCGAGGTAGTTCTTTGCCGCTTCCTTCACCTCTTTAGAAGACATCTTCTGGATAAAATCGGTATACTTCAGTATCAGCAGGGGGTCCCAGTGATGAAGATAGTAGGACCGAAGCACACTGGCCCAGAATTCGTTCTCCTCCAGGTTGGTCTCCCGCTCTCTTTTTAATATCTCCTTCACTTTATTAACTATAGTTTTCTCTGGCCCCTCCTCCCTGAGACGCTGTGCCTCCTGAAGTGCCAGTTCCCCCAGTTTTTGGGCCTGCCGGGGCGAGGAGCCGAACCCCATATACACCCTGTACTCGCTGTCAGGATAGTGTGATGGTACAGCCTGGGCCCATACACTGTAGGTCCCGCTCTGCTCCTCCCTGAGGGCCTCCCGCAGGATAATATCCAGGACTTCAGCCAGAACATCCAGGCTCACCGCTGCATCCCACGACCACCTGAATGGTCCGTTGAACACAATCTGGCTCAGACTTTTAGGATCGATACCCATGGTCACGGTACGCTTCACAATACCCTGGGGCGGGTCTATGCCCAGGTCCCGCCACTTTTCTTTGCGTCCGGTTGATGGAAGCCCCCCGATATAGGTCTCCACCAGCTTCTTTATGGTCTGAGGCTGAAAGTTTCCCACTAAAAAGAAGGTAAAATCACCGGCATCTGAAAAACGCTCCTGGTAAAACTGGAAGGAACTCTCCATATCCAGCTCCTCCACCATCTCCATACTCCAGGGGCGTGCCCGGGGATGGTCCTGAGTGAGGGCCCTGGTCACGGTATCCCGGAAGACCCTCTCTGGAGAGTCTTTCCTGTTCGCCACTTCATTTTTCAGCTTTTCCTGGAACTTAAGAAAAGCAGATCGGTCCAGCCGGGGCTGGGTAAAATAGAGGTAGATGAGCTGGAACATGGTCTCCAGGTCTTCCGGTGTGCTGCTTCCGTCAATCCCTTCGAAGTCCCTGTCAATCCAGGGCGAAACATCCACTGCCTTGCCGGCCAGCTTCTTGTGGAGCTGGATGAAGTTAAAGTTCCCCACTCCGCTTTCGTCTATCAGGTCTGCAGCGGTGATTGCCGGAACGTGGTTCTCATCCGGGGCCAGAGAATGGCCACCGGGACTGAAAGAATTAAACAGAACCTGGTCGTTCTGGAAATCGGTGGGTTTTAGGACCACCTGCACACCGTTGGAGAGTGTCCATTCGGTCACCCCCAGCTCCGGGATGTGGGTTTCCTCAACCACCCTTCCTGGTTCCGGGGACCCTGGAACAAGGGGAAGGTCGGCTGCCATATCCTGGTAGGGTGAGACTTCCTTATCTTCCATTTTCCTGAAAACAGCAGCCAGCTCTTTTGCCTCCGGTACTTCAATGCCTGGCTTGCGGGGCGAGTTTGCCAGCACTACCCTGTTCTCATCTGTCAACCATCTCTCTGCTATTCTGTTCACCTCTTCCAGGGTAATCCCCGGGACAAACTGATGATAAATTCTGTACTCGTATGCGATTCCGGGTATGGGCTCATCCTCCAGGAAATTCCGCGAATACTCAGCAGCAAACCTGGAGGATTGCATCTTGTCTCTTTCCTTGTATGACTGCTCGATCCCCTTTAGAAGGGCCTTCTTTTCCCGGGACAGCTCAGAAGGGCTGAACCCATACTTCTTCACCCTTAAGGCCTCAGTAAGGAGGGCCTCAAGCCCCTTTGCTATCCCATTGTCCTTTACCTGTGCGCTCAGAAAGAAGAACTCAGACGGCCTAATTATCCGTCCCATTGCTGAAAAACCGCCCAGAAGAGGAGAATGAGACTGGTGGGCCAGCTCATCCAGACGGGCAGTAAGCATACTGTTGAATAGGGCGCCTTTCAGGTGCTCCCTGTAGTGCTGCACCGTGGAAAAAGGTCTGACTGAATGCTTGGCGATCATCCTGACCAGGGACCCGGTTGCTTCCGGGTCAGAGGCAACCGAAAACAGGGTCTTATGGTGGCCGGGAAGACCGTAGTGGGGTTTAGGGCGGGGGTCCTCCGGCATGGAAATTTCTGAAAAGTGCTTCCTGATCAATTTCTCCATCATTTCCGGGTTGAAGTCACCAACAGCAATAACCGTCATTAGATCAGGCCGGTACCAGTCCCTGTAAAACCTGCGAAGAACTTCGGGGTCAAAGTTTTTGATAACCTCCATCTTTCCTATAGGGCGGCGTCTGGCATACCTGGAGCCCTTGAACAGCACAGGATAATGCTCATCCCTCATCCGGGCCAGGGCACTTCTTCGCAGGCGCCATTCCTCCACAATTATTCTCCGTTCCTTATCAATAGCCTCTTTGTCAAGGCTCATATTATGGGCCCAGTCCTCCAATATCTGTACACCGGTGGCCAGTGCTTCCCGGTCATCAGTAGGTACCTGGAGAAAGTACACGGTCTCATCATAGGTAGTATATGCATTCAAATCAGGACCGTAGCGCATCCCGATTGATTCCAGGTAATCCACTATTTGGTCTTTCTCAAAGTTCTTCGTCCCCTCAAAGGCCATATGCTCCAAAAAATGGGCCAGTCCCCTCTGGTCCTGGTCTTCCAGGACCGATCCAGCATTTACCACCAGCCTGAGCTCCGCCCTCTGAGCAGGCCTGGAATTGGCCCTTATATAATACCTAAGCC
>JBMCUI010000207.1:0-4207 GCA_048622675.1 Spirochaetota bacterium
GGTGTACACTGTGGAAGCAAGCTCAGCCAGAAGGGCTGCCTGGTAGCCAGAGCCTGTGCCCACTTCAAGCACCTTATTGGAAGTTTTTATATCAAGAGCCTGGGTCATCATGGCTACAATGTAGGGCTGGGATATGGTCTGGTTTTCTCCAATGGGAAGCGGGTAGTTGCCGTAAGCTCTGTCCCTCATAGAAGGGGGCACGAATTTTTCTCTTCTTACTTTTCGTATTGCTTCCAGAACACGCTGGTCGGTAATACCAGCCGGTTTAAGCTCCCTCTCGATGAGAAACTCTAGTTCTTTTTCTCTGTCATGTCCCATGAGAACACCTTCTGGTTAACAGAATACGTTTCTATCACTACTACAGCCGGAATAAATTGCTATAAAGAAAGCCTGATAAACCCATCTAAGGGGAGCGGCCGTATACCAATCATGGGCTTTCCGGGTAAATAAAACCAAGCTTGCTTTTTCCCGCTCTCCCGTTGAACTCCACCTCTATGCCGGCTTCTACATATAGATTGCTCAGCCTGGGGTCGAACACATCATTGAAAAAAACCAGGTACTCCGGTGGTCTATACGAGTTTATAGTCTGGTAGAGGTACTGGTACTCATTTGAATGGTACACATCATAGAACCTTCCCCCGGTACTCCGGGCAAAAAGGTCCAGGTCCTGGTTGGTGTTCCCCCCGAAGCTCAAAAAGTAGACCGGAACATGGTTGTTGGCAGCATAGTTAATGGAGCTTCTATAGGAATACGTCTGAAAAGATTCTTCGGGTATCTTGCCGTCGGTTATTACCAGCAATGCCTTTTTGTTGAACTCTTTGTTAAGATAGGTTACAGCCTGCCTGAAAGCAGTGTCAAAGCGGTCGCCGGGGGCGTAATTTTCTTCAGTGATTGCATCCATAACCCGCAGTTTTGACCTGGTAAAAGGACATTCTATCCATGAGTTCTGATTATAGCCCATTACCGCCATTTCGTCTTCAGAAGATACGGTATTCAAAAACCTCCGGAGGTATATCTCGATGTCCTGAGAGTATTTCTGCATTGATGGTGATTTGTCCACCAGAAACAGGAGGTCCAACCGCGAATCTCTGACCCTGTTGTAATAAAGATCAATTTTTTTAACTTCACCGCCGCCTATTTTTAGCTCAAAGTTCCGCTCTTCCAGACCGTATACCGGAAGACCGTCCGCATCATATACTGTGGCATAGTAGGAGACAGCCGGAAAGTCAGATGCATCTATTCTGGAAAGTATCAGATTAAGGTTGCGGTACCTGTCTGGTTTTGGAAGAAACTTCACAATCCGGTCTTTTTCAAACTCAGATGCATAGACCTGCTTGAGATAGTCCATTTTTACGTCCAGCACTCTGTTCAGACTGTCGGCTGTTATCAGCTGGGTCCAGGTTGAATGCATCAGGTCGTAGGACTTTATGGTGTTGCCGTCCGCTACCAGAAGTTTATTTTGTTCAGCAATGGATATTCCCCACGGGTCTTGCAGAGCAATTCCTTTAAGGGATGTGATAAAATTGCCGTAAGGGTCGTATACATAAATTGCTTTTTTCCCATGATCAGCAACAAAAATCCTGCCGGAGTGGTCCACTGCAATTCCTGATGGACGGTTGAATTGCCCCGGTTGGCCACCTTTTTCACCATAGCTCATCAGAAACGCACCCTGGGGTGAAAACTTTTGAATTCTGGTATTTCCGCTGTCAATCACATACAGGTTGCCTTCTCTGTCCAGGGCAAGAGAGGTGGGACCGTAAAATTGCCCTTCATCAAATCCGGGACCGCCTATACGTGCAAGGTATTTTCCTGTGGATGAAAACTTGTAAACAGTATCATTGGTAAAATCAGAGATATAAACACTACCGTCTTCTGCAGCCACGATATCGTATAATCTTCCCTGCTCTATCATGGGGCTGGTAAAGGCCTGCAGCAGTTTCCCGGCAGGAGATATTTTAAGGGCCATTTTCGATCCGAATCCACAGGCATAGATGTTTCCGGTGTCGTCCAACTCCAGTCCGGTGATTCTGGATAGGGTATATGTACCTATATTTCTTCCTTCTAACTGTCCACCCATGGTGTAGTCCTGGCTTTTTTTTACCTCCTGGAGCAGAAACTGCTGCCTGCTCAGAAAATCGACCAGCTGCTGGGTCAGGTTGTCCTCCGGGTTGTACTGGAGGACTGTATTGAACTCCATTATGGCATTTTCTTCAAACCCGGCTTTGTAGTATGCCATTCCCAAAAAATACCTGGCCCTGGGACTTTCCGGTTTTCTGCCCAGTGCCCGGCGGAGAAAATCAACAGCTGCCATATACTCTTTTTTGTTGTAGTGTACTACTCCCTGTTTAAAGTTTTCCCAAAATTGAGCATCAGAAGGGGTTTCCTGGGCATATGAGACGGTTATAAAGCAGATAACCATAACTGCTGTCAGCAGGATATTTATAGTACGCATCCAGCCAGTTCCTGTATTATAGAAGTGTAGTAGTCAACAAAAAAAGACATCAGCATTCCATATAATTTCCCGGGTGATACAGCACCTCCCCCGGAGCCGGCAGCTTTTAGCGCTCTTTGTTAATATTATCATGATGCAGACTTATTACAAGAAAAAAAGCTCCCCCCACAGGCATGGAGAGAGCCCCTAATTTATTTGATTGCATATAATTAATTTATACTCTTACATCGATCTTTTTGCCCGAATTGCCCTCCAGGAAGTAAGGCTTTCCTATAGCCAGAGAAAGCAGGTTCAGAATAAAATCCTTGGATACCACCTCGGGTTCTGCACCTTTATCCGAGGCAGTGTTTTCTCCGGTTGTGCCCTTATGCACCTGCTGTTTTACTTTATCTGAATGGAGCTGGTATTCCTGGACCGGTTTGTCACCAATGTTTTCTATCATGGCTTTTCTCCGGTTTTTAAAAGTCTACTTTTAATTTCGACATTTAAAAAAAAACCTTAACGAATTCTGTTAAAGTTATTGCCTGATTTTATGTATTTGTGGTAGTCGGATGGATTATTTATATTGATAAAATTACGGCGTACCTTTTCCATCCGGGGTCTTCCAGTACTATCGGGAAGTGGTGCAAACCAGATTTTGGTGTGGCTGGAAATGCAGGTTATTCTATAATTTTTATTGTTGATGCATTTTCTGACTGCTTCCAGACATGATTTTTTATAAAATGCAAACAAAGGATGGTACCCATCAGGAGCCAGAGGAATGCATCCATTGAAAGAAGGTTTTTTAAGCAGTAAGCCGGCAAGATAAGCAATGATCGCAGGCTGCATGAATGGATAATCCATTCCAACCACAAAGTTGCAGTCCCTGTCAGAGTTATTAAGGGCTGTATAAAGCCCCCCCATGGGGCCTATACCCTCGATTTCATCAGCATAGCACCCTGAAAGAAACCTGCTTTGATATTTCCTTCCCACCAGGTATACATTATCAAAAACCTCCCTGGTGCATTCGATCGCTATATCAATAAAGTATTTACCCTGAGAAGAAAGAAATGCTTTGTCCCTGTTTACCCTGCTGGAGATTCCTCCTGCAAGTATGTAGGCGTTCATTTCCAGAGGCACCTGCACAGCATCTCCTTTTCAATGCATCTGCCTGTGTGTATTTTTTAAATCTTGTTGTGTATAGCTACCCTTGAGTGCTGTTATTACGGGAATTTTTATACGCCAGGATTACCCTGTTGTAAACCTCCCTCAGGGACAGGTTTTCCTGCTCCGCTATTTTTTTACAGTGCTCAAACTCAGGGGATATTTGGACTATTTTTCCCTGGTAGCAGCCTATTTTTACCGGTATGTCTCCGTATTCTGTGGATACCGGGATGCTTTCCCTGGCAAGGCACTTCCTGTAAAAATACTGGTAGCGGAGTCCCAGGGAGGAGGATTTTAGAAAAATAGTTTGTGCACACCGCTCGAACTCCCCCGGAGCGCAGATAACTGTGATGTTGAATGCGGGACGATTTTTTTTCATAAACACAGGAGTAAAAAAGACATCCAGAGCACCGCTGGAAAAAAGCTCCTCCTGGAGCACCGAAATTTCTTCCGGAGTGGAGTCGTCAATAGTCACTTCAGTGACTACTACCGTATCGGGGGGAGCCTCATCGGAGGTTTCATGCTCCGGGCAGATTTTATGGGTTTTTGTTTTTTTTATTTCCTGAATTAATACAAAATCAATTATCCGCAGTGCATTTATACCCTCTGGCC
>JBMCUI010000208.1:0-4198 GCA_048622675.1 Spirochaetota bacterium
GTCTTAAAGACCATTTTAAAAATAAATTTCCGGATTTGATACTCTCAATCGGTGATACACCTACTTGTTCCGTTGTTGATGATTTCAGTGGTGTAGATGAGGTCCGTCCGGGCAACTTTGTTTTCTATGATTTAAAGCAGCAGAGCATTGGCTCCTGTAAAACAGATGAGATTGCAATTTGTATGGCCTGTCCGGTTGTTGCAAAACATCCTGAAAGGAATGAAATTGTTCTTTACGGCGGGGCGGTGCATTTTTCAAAAGATTATTTGGTGACTTCTGAAGGAGAAAAATGCTACGGATACCTGGTAGAGTTTGATGCCCAAGGATGGCGGATGCCGAAAAGGTGCTGTTATGTAAAGTCCCTGTCACAGGAACACGGTATTTTAAAAGCATGCGACTACCATTTTGAAAGACTAAAAATTGGAGATATCGTGGGAATACTGCCGGTCCATGCCTGTCTTACTTCAAACCTCATGAAGTCCTACACAACATTGGAAGGCAGCATTATTACCTGTTAAATTTCTCAAGGAGGTATGATCGGAAATGAAAGATGTATTTACAAAAAAAGCTCCTCAGCCTGCAGGCCATTACTCGCAGGCGATGGTGTATGAAAACATGATTTTTATTTCAGGCCAGCTCCCGGTTGATCCTCAAACAGCCCGGAAGCGTACAGGTCCAATAGAAGAACAGACCAGGCAGGTATTAAAAAATCTCTCTTCGATTCTCGAAGAAGCAGGCAGTGACCGCAGCCATGTTCTTAAAACCACTGTATATGTTTCGGATATCACGTTGTGGGACCGGGTAAATTCAGTATATGCGGAGTTTTTTGGCAATCACCGTCCTGCCCGTGCAGTTGTCCCCACCAGGGAGCTTCATTATGGATTTCAAGTAGAAATAGAGGCAATTGCAGTAAAAAGGAAGTAAAGGCAGTTACCACTTCATACTACTGATATAAAAAGATGGGAATTGCGGGAAAAACAGGCTTTAGAATAGGTGGTCATACTTTTTCTGAAGTGCTTCAGAGATCAAACCTGCTGCTCTTTCCAGCTCCTCCTTGGTAGTCATCCTGCCGGTGGAAAAGCGGATAGTTCCCCGTGCCCATTCAACGGGGAGTCCCACCGCTTTCAGCACCCGGGATATTTCCACCCTGTCAGCATGACAGGCGGCTCCAGCGGAGACAGCTACCTTGTCTTTTAGAGTTGTCAGCAGGCTCTGCGCCTCAATGCCTTTGAAGCTTAAGCTGAGGGTATTGGGAAGGCGCTTCTGAGGATGACCGTTCAGTCTTATATTGTCAGTTTTTTGGCTGAGCAGAGTATATAACCTGTCAGTCATCTTCTTCATATGCTCCATGTTTTTTAACAGGTCCCTTTCAGCTACCTGACAGGCTTTGCCCAGGCCAACAATTTCCAGAACATTTTCTGTACCGGGCCTTTTCCCGTTTTCCTGCCCTGCACCGTGGAGGATTTTTTCCAGCTTGACTCCATTCCTTATATACATTGCCCCCACTCCCTTGGGTGCATAGAGCTTATGGCCGGCTATGGAAAGAAGGTCAACTCCCAGGCTTTTTACATCAACAGGGATCTTGCCCACACTCTGGGCAGCATCGGTATGCACAATTATACCCTGTTCATGGGCAATCTTTGATATTTCTTCAACAGGCTGGATGGTTCCTACTTCATTGTTTGCATGCATAATAGTGATTAAAATAGTCTGGGGTCCGATGGCCTTCTTCACATCGGAGATGCTGACCAGCCCGTATCTGTCAACCGGAAGGCAGGTTACCCGAAACCCCTGTTTTTCAAGAAACCTGCATACCTCAAATACAGCAGGATGTTCTATACAGGTGGTAATAATGTGGCTGCCTCTGTGTCTGTTGGTAAAAGCCGCCCCTTTTATAGCGTTGTTGTTCGATTCGGTCCCCCCGCTGGTGAATACTATCTCACTGGGTTTGCATTCCAGCAGAGATGCCACCCGGGAGCGGGCATCTTCCACAGCTTGTTTTGTCAGAATACCGTACTGATGGGAGCTGGAGGGGTTGCCGAAATGCTTTTCTAAGTACGGAAGCATCTCAGCAACTACTTCAGGATCATGTGGTGTAGTTGCGTTGTAGTCCAGGTAAACCGGCTGGTCTGATTTATTATTGTTTGATTTCACAATACTTTCCTTTACTTTCTTAAAAAGTAATTACTCTGTCGGATTCCTTAACCCAGGTGGCAAGCTGACTCATTGTATTGATTTCTACTCCTTCAATCAGGGGGATACTGTTAATGCCTCTGGTTACAGAGCAGCTGCCGCATGCCTTGACCTGCCCCCCTTTATTTATAACCGATTTAAGCATTCTTTCCAGATTGTAATACCCTTGGGGAGATTTCTGGTTTGGGACAGCTGAGTTGACTGCATCCCCCAACAAAAAAATTCGTACTTCTGCATCTTCATGCTCTTTTTGCAGACTCATAGCGAGCCGGAGAGCATTGTACGCTTTTTCTGTGCCGTATGGAGGATCGTTGATAATCAATAAAACTTTCATGAAAGTATTCCTTTCTCTTTCAGGATAAGAGTTAGTTAAAAATAAGATAGGGTGATACCATTCGTTTGTATCTGACCAAGACGATACTTAAAATCAGACAATTAGAATGAATCTTATTTAACTAATCATATTAGTATTAATTTTAAGAGAAAAACAAGGACAAGTCAAATATTTTTGAGATCATTCCAGGTCTCGAAGCAGCTGTTCGTACTCCTGTTTGGATATCTCGCCCCTTGCATATCTTTTCTTTGCTATTGAAACAGGATCATCCAACTCCCTGTCACTATCGGGGGACTTGTAATGTGTTCCATTATTCTTCAGTCTTCGTATGATGAGAACGGTAAGGTATACTGCAAGGAGTATGATTACAATCCAGAACAATATACCAATAAAAGGCATCCCAAAAAACCCAAACCCCGGATGCCATCCACCATAATTTCCATGCATCATCATTTAATTTCCCTCCTGTTCTATGGGTAGTTATTGATACATCTTAATTCTCTATCCCTATTAGTTTTAATTTAACTTCACTCACCAATTAATTTAAGCAAGAGTTATTTCCTATTTTTTAATAAATTGTAAAAAAATGTAAAAATAATCTGGTTTGAAAAATTAGCTTCCAGTGCCTTTTTATAGTAAGCTTCCTCCACTCTGAACAGAAGCTCCCTGAGCTGCAGCCCCTGAGGGGGGATGCTCACGGTAACCGGAAGAAGGTCCGCTCTCTGAAAATCCTGTGGATATATAGTTTCTCAGATATCATTTCAGCCTATCATCTCAGCCATAAATATCCGCGGACATCGAGATTAGTAAGCCCTACATCTCCAGCCTTTTGAACCACCCGTTTATACTCTTCGGCGGTTATTCTCCTCGATATTTCCGGATAATCATACGCCTTATGAACAGGAGTGTATTGTGCCATAATATTGACATAGGTATCTTTGGGCAGGTTCTCTGCAATCCACTCCATTATTTTTTCCGAACCGGCGACATTGTTGGGCATTACCAGATGCCGGATCATCAGTCCTCTTTCGATAATGCCTTCTTCTGTAGGTTTTGCCACGCCGACCTGACGGTTCATCTTGAGAATTGCCTCTCCGGCCATCTCAGGATAACTCTCCGCCCCTGCAGAATACTTTGCCGCCATTTCGCCGTCCCAGTATTTGAAATCGGGCAGATAAATATCAACAATACCATCCAGTAGCGTGAGTATTTCGAGCCGTTCCCATCCACTGGTATTGTACACTATGGGAAGCCGCAGCCCTCTGGCTGCCGCTGCATCGAGAGCCTTGAGGATGGGAGCTGAGTAATGCGTTGGGGTAACAAGGTTGATATTGTGGCAGCCCCGTTCTTGAAGCTGCAGCATCATACCGGCAAGTCCGTCAATAGTAGTTTCGGAGCCTCTGCCAAAATGGGAGATAGTATAGTTCTGACAAAACACACACTGTAAATTGCAATGAGTCAAAAAGATCGTACCGGAACCTCCTGTGCCGACCAGCGGCCTTTCTTCTCCGTAATGCTCGTGAAACGACGCCACAACAAGGGTGGCGCCGGGAGCGCGGCAGAACCCCTTCATTCCCTCAAGCCGATTAACCCCACATCTTCTCGGGCAGAGCCTGCATTTTTCCATAATAGCCCAGAGTTCTTCCGCCCGCTTCTTCAGTTCGCCTGTTC
>JBMCUI010000209.1:0-4186 GCA_048622675.1 Spirochaetota bacterium
ACATTAATGTCAATTTTAATTATTGAGATCACTTTAAAAGGATTTTAGTATTTGTGCAGCAAATGACCAACCTTAAACCAAAGGTGCATTGTTTGCTCTATTTTTGTTTAAACAAATACAAAAAAAATTACCTTAATATTTTCCTCAACCATAAAAACATATGTATTAACTGAAACCTGCTGTCCAAAATAATGTATATTGATAGAAGTATTCTATTTGATTAATCTATATTCATGCAAAATACACAAACCTCAAGCTACAACAACGAAAACCAAGACCTGCTGGCAGTGCAGGAAACCCTTCAGGGAAACAAGCAGGCTTTTACAGCCATTGTAGAGCGATATACCCCCCTCATCTATTCCCTTTCCTACAGAATGCTGGGAAACTCCGAAGAGGCAGAAGATGCGGTGCAGGAAATATTTCTCCGGGTATACAGATCTTTATCGAAATTCAGGCTTTCAAAAAGATTCTACCCCTGGATGTATACCATTGCCCTGAACTGGCTCCGCTCCTGTTTAAAGAAAAGAAAAAAGAAAAAAGAATCCCCCGACCTGAACGACCCGAAAGCAGTCGAATACATTCAACAAAAAGATATTGGTCCCCAGGAGAAACTGGAGCAGCAGGAGGGCGAAAGGCTGGCCCAGGAAGCAATTTCAATGCTCAGACCTGAGTATAGAGGGGTTTTTATATTACGTCACATCCATGGCTTTTCTACAGCTGATGTAGCAGAAATACTGCATCTCCCCGAGGGCACAGTAAAAACTTATTTACATCGTTCCAGAAAAGCGCTTGTTGAAAGCCTTAAAAATGCAGGCTGGTACTAGTCTAACCTTATGGCATTGCCCACAGGTTAATCGTCAAGCAAATATCTACACTTTTTTTAGCATAAATGGGCGGTACCATTTCCCAAACAACCTGATTCTCCACCTAATGGGCAGTACCATTTCTTCAATGGTCAGATTCTTAATTTAATAGGCACCTACCATTTCCACCAGGGTGAGATTCTGTACCTGAAATGGAAGGAACGTATATACGAAAAAGTTAAAAGGATAAAGGTTATTACTTACACATACTTCAGAACAGCCACAACAATAACTATTATAGTAGGAACAAACCAGCTCATAAATCCAATTCGCCTGTTTAAATCTTCAAACCGCTTATCTACCTGCTCAAATCTCTTGTCTACAAAACGCATAAAGTCTTCAAGTCTTTTGTTAACATTGTCCAGGGATTGTTCCACTTTAATGATACGTTCGATCATGGATATTTTTTCATATTCTTTTTCTTTCTTACTTACCTCTTCTTCAATAATTTTATAAAGGTCTTCCTTAACGACTTCCCGAACTATTTTCTTTACTTCTTCTCTGTTTCCAAGTTCAGCCATCATAAACTCCTGTACATAGATTATACTGTATATACAGAAATGTCAAATTTTAGTTATATTCAGAATTGGTAATAAAAAACAAAGTTTATTGCCCAATTTTACCATATAAAATGAAACCTGAGCTTGATTAAAAAGTATATTATAGTGAAAAAGTTAAAATCAGGAGAAGCCAATGAACTGCAGAGAATGGGCAGAACAGTTTGCACAGTGGCTTGATTCAGATTGGGAGGCCTGGAAGCTGCACCGAAAGAAACCCGTAATTCCACCGTCCCTTAAAAACCATGCCCGGGAATGCCCTCGCTGCAGGCAAGCACTGAAAGCAGCAATGCTGCTCACAGAAGGGAAAAACCTTCAGGAATCACCTCCTCCAGGACTTGTATCCAGGGTAAATGAAGCCATACTGCAGGAAAAAGAAAGCTTCAAACCTGTACCAGCATTGGTACATAAAATCAAAAACCTGCTGGCCCCGGGATATGAAGGCCGGAAGCAGGGACTTCCACGGTGGGTGCTGGTTCCAGCCGCAGCTGCAGCTTCGTTTGCTGTGGCTGTTATGCTGATGTTCACCCTCATACAGCCGCACCAGCCCGAAATGGTCAAGGTGCACCTTACTTTGAAGGCCCCGGAAGCTTCCAGGGTAGCGGCAGTTGGTGATTGGAATGATTGGGACCCTTCATCCCACCGGATGTCAGACAAAAACGGGGACGGGGTATGGGAAATAACAATTAAAGTACGCCCCGGAACAGAGTACCGGTACCAGTTTCTCATAAACGGTGATAAGTGGGTCCCCGATCCCAATGCACCCATGCAGGTCAATGACGGGTTCGGGGGAGCAGATTCAATTCTGCAAATCTGAAGCTTAAAACCTTTTGATGTAGAAACATAATCACCTAGAGTGATGAGCACAGATGGCAATAAAAAAATTAAAGAGAGATAAGGAAATTGAGGAAAGGCAAATACCAGGAATTCAAACCAACAAAGTATATTGCAAATCAATTACAGAAAATAAAGAGACAATAAAAATATTTAAACCAAATAACAGGAGGCAGCAATGAGAACAGCCAGCGTACACCAGAAAAGAAGAAGCACCATTAAAAACATAATTTCGGCAGCTGTTGTAGTGGTATTTATGCTTGGAGCAGTTACCGTGACATTGGGCCAGCAGGAGGAAAACCCTCCATTTATTGAGGAGCTTTCCGCACTGCTCAGTGAAAAGGGCTGGTCGGAACAGGAGGTAAACAACCTGGTAGAAGCAGCACAGGAGCTTGAAGGCTGGGAGGATGCCGAAGAGGCAGACCCTGAGGTAGTTGCGCTTGCCCTTGAGCTCGGCAAAAATGAAGACCAGCAGATGGAGCCGCTGGAGCAGGCCCAACTTGCTCTGAACCTTGCCCTCACAGCAGTGGAAATGAACCAGCTGGGCTACAATGAAAGGGCGGTTGCCAGGGCGGCATTGAACGGCGCCAGGGACACAATAGCAGAAATCCAGACATGGAAGAGTGAAGGCAAACCGGGCAGCCTGGGTGAATTGGTGAGAGAAAATGTACGCAGCAGAATCCATACCACTCAGGGCACCGAGCTTCAGCAGCAGGCCCGGGAAAGAGCAAGGCAGAGGTCTGGAGGAGCAGCAGAAGCAGGGTTCTCCAATATACCTTCAGGCGCTCTACCTGAACAAGGGGACAACCTTACCGGGACAGGAGGACGACCAGGGCAAGGGCAATAGTGCCGATCGAAAACGCCAACTGGATAATTGATAAAAATGACTGAGACAATTAGAACCAGGAAAAAGCATACTATCAATTCAATCAACCTGATACTTGGAGGGACCGCAAAACGGTCCCTCCGGTACTTTTTTATTGTTTTTTTTGCTATTACTATATTTATATATCTAGGTGCAGGAATAGAGGTATTTGCAGGAGGAACTGCTCCGCAGGAAGAATCAAAAGAAAAACCACCATCTGCTCCGGACCAGGAGAGCCTGGAATCCATCCTAAACAGAAGCCAATTCTCAGATGCACAGAAACAGTCTGTGGTCCTGCTGTTTAACAGGGCTGCAGATAAACACATTCCCCCTGAAATGCTTTTGCCCAGGCTCCAGGAGGGGCTGGCAAAAAACCTGCCCTACCAAAAACTGCTGGAAGCGCTGGAAAATTACATCCACAGACTGGAGGAATCCAGAAACATTCTGAAACAGGTTGATGGAGGTGAAAAACTAGTTCAAAATAGGGCTTCCTGGGCCAGAACAGCACATCTCCTGGCAGGAGAGATAACGGAAGAAGAGATTAAAAAAGTGGCTGCTGCTTCCTCCCACAGATGGAAAGACTACAGGGAAGCTACCTACCTGTTTGCTTCGCTGACAAAATGGGGACTCAGCAGCAAAAAAGCCCTTGACCTGACCACTGAAGTGCTTCATTCTCCTTTGAAAGGAGGAGAGTTTACCGGAGTCGTGGATGTGCTGATAAAAGGGCGCCAGCTTAAAATAAATCCGGAAGAGCTGGCTGAGCGAATAATTGACCAGGTCCCGAAGGTCCAAACTCCAGAGGAACTGGAAGAAAAGGTTCTGTACTGATTGGTTGGTGCAAAAAATCATATAAAATAACTCTACAACCATACTTCCTGATCAGGGGGGCAAAAGTGTAGCTTTGTGACCCAAAATATGCTGTATGTATTTCTCTTTAACCTGCGATAAATGCACCTTACCTACCATTGGATGGGAAGTATTGTTATAGTGATAATACATGTTTTTTTAGGGAACACTGTAAAATTTACAGACCATAGAAGGAGATAAAACTCTCAGTCGCACAGATG
>JBMCUI010000210.1:0-4182 GCA_048622675.1 Spirochaetota bacterium
CTGGGAAGGCCCAAAGGGCAGATAAAGGAGGAATTGAGACTTGCTCCAGTGGCAAAAAGGCTGTCTGAGCTGCTTGGTAAGGAAGTACTGGTATGCAGAAACTGTGCAGGAGAAGAAACAAAAAAAAAAATTTCCGGTATGCAGAACGGTGATGTGGCACTGCTGGAAAACCTCAGGTTCAATAACGGTGAGGAGGAAAACGACCCGCAGTTCGCAAAAGCTCTGGCAGAGTATGGAGACATTTATGTGAACGATGCTTTCGGTACTGCTCACCGGGCCCATGCTTCTACCGAAGGTATTGCACATCATCTTCCTGCAGTAGCAGGTTTCCTCATGGAGAAAGAGATTAACTTTCTGGGAAAGCTTTTTCAGCAGCCGGAACAGCCTTATGTAGCTATTCTGGGAGGCGCCAAGGTATCTGACAAGATAGGGGTACTGGAAAACCTGCTGGAAAAAGTTAATGTGCTTATCATCGGTGGAGGGATGAGCTATACTTTCTTGAAAGCCAAGGGTTTCGAAGTTGGGAAATCCCTGGTGGAAACTGAAAAAGTAAACCTGGCTTTCCAATTGATAAAAAAGGCTGATGAAAACAATGTTAAGTTGATGCTGCCTGTTGACCACCTGGTGGCAGGCAGGGCCGAAGAGGGGGCTAAAACCAGGACAGTTGACAACAATTCCATACCAGGGGAGATGATGGGGGTGGACATCGGCCCCAAGACCATCAGGGCTTATAAAAAAGAAATTAAAAATGCTAGGACTGTTCTGTGGAATGGTCCTATGGGAATCTTTGAAATTGAGAAATTTTCAAAGGGGACCATGCAGATAGCAAAAGCCCTGGCCGGCAGTAATGCCATTACTATAGTTGGTGGCGGGGATTCTGTGTCTGCTTTAAAGCAGGCAGGGGTTCCCGACAAAATAGACCATGTTTCTACCGGCGGCGGGGCTTCTCTGGAGTTTCTTGAGGGCAAAGAACTGCCTGGTATTAAAGCCCTGCTTGACAGATAAACGGATATTAAAAATGAGGAAGTACGTATGAGAAAACCACTGATTGCAGGCAACTGGAAGATGAACCTGGACAAACACTCCGGGTGTGAGCTTGCCAGCAAACTGGCAAATAACACCAGGAACATAACTAACAGGGACATTTTGATATGTCCGGGCTTCCCCCTTCTAAGTGATATTGCAGGGTCCATCCAGGGAAGCAGAGTACTGCTGGGTGCCCAGAACATGTACCATCAGAAAAAGGGGGCCTACACAGGTGAGGTCTCTGCAGATATGATTCTTTCTGTGGGATGCACCCATGTTATTCTGGGCCACAGCGATAGGAGACATGTGTTCAAGGAGCCGGATACTGAAATAAACAAAAAAGCACTTTTTGCTCTGGAAAACGGACTCAAGCCTATTCTGTGTGTGGGGGAGCTGCTGGAGCAGAAGGAGAAGCAGCAGACAGAGCAGGTGGTTAAAACTCAGGTTGTAGAAGGGCTTAAAAATGTAAGCCCCGAAAGTATCGGGGAAGTTATTATTGCATATGAGCCGGTCTGGGCCATTGGGACCGGGAAGACCGCTACCCCTGAAGACGCTGACGGGGTACAGTCTTTAATCAGAAACCTGGTCTCTGAACTGTATGAGAGTTCAGTGGCAGATGGTATGGTAATTCTATACGGCGGCTCTGTCAAACCAGATAACATCGATGGACTGATGGCCAAAGAAAATGTAGACGGAGTACTGGTAGGCGGTGCTTCGCTCAAGGCTGATTCTTTTACAAGAATCGTAAAGTATGAGGCATAGGTGACAAAATAGTTTTTATTTATTACATTGATGCTAGAAAAGTTATTAAAAGGTGATAGTAATGGTTCTGGTTCTTACTGTAATTTTTTTTATAATAAGTGTAATACTGGTTTTTGTGGTGCTGATTCAAAAAGGAGGCAGCGGCGGACTGGGCTTCTTTGGAGGGGGGGGGAGCCAGACTGCCTTTGGAACCCAGACCGGAAATGTTTTGACCAAACTCACTACAGTCCTGGCCGCACTTTTTCTTGTAATCAGCTTTGTTCTGGGATACCTCAACTCCAGGCAGAGCAGGGTGGAAACGAAAGAACTGCAGGAGGTACAAGAGACCATGGAAGAAACCCAGAAAGCTCCTGAAGAACCTGGAAAAGAGGATGTTGGTATCGATATTCAAAATACTGAAGAATAACACGTTTCAATCAGATAGAATAACTACTTTAATACACTGATGAGGTTTTCCCTGTGTTTCAAAGCCCTGGGCAGCCTGGTCGAGAGGGTATTTTTGGGTAATGAGAATATCCCTGTTTACTTTTCCGCTGCCGGTCAAGTGTAAAGCTTCCCTGGTTTCTGATGGGGAATAACCCATGGAACCGAGAATGGACATGTATTTAAACAGGATCATATTGGGGTCTATCCTGGCGGTATCCTCATAAACAGCAGCAATTATTGCTGTTCCGTTTTCTGGTTTCAGTACTTCCAGACACTGCTCAAAGGTTAGCGGTATTCCCGCACAGTCGATCGATACATCACAGCCGCCTGCGGTTTTGTCCTGATACCTTACATAATGCTCGCTGGTGAGTTTTTTAATGGTCCGTACCGGGTCCTGATTTCTGGGGTTGATCACCTCGTCTGCCCCGATTTTTTTCGCTGCTTCCAGCCGAAGCGAGGAGATATCCACCGCAATAGTTCGGGCATCGGTGTAGGTCTTTACAATCTGGAGATATCCCAGCCCGATAATACCGGCTCCAAATATAGCTACTGTTTCCTGGTCTTTCAGTTCCCGCATATAAAAAGAGTGCATGGGATTACAAAAAGGCTCCAGGGTTGCAGCGGTCTCGTAGGATATACCTTCGGGTATTTTGAACAGGTTGTTCAGCCTTTTTCCATGCACTTCAACGTACTCTGCCATGCCTCCTTTGTTGTGAACGCTGGCTACTCTATCGCCGGGTTTGAAGTATTCTACCTTTTTCCCCACTTCTACAATTTCTCCGGTAAACTCGTGTCCGATTATTCTGTAGTTTTGTATTACTTCGGTAGAATCCTCGGTTAAAAGATCAGAGTTGTACACATGCATGTCGGAACCGCATATACCGCAGGCCTTCATTTTTATGATTACTCCATCCTCCTCCAGGCGGGGTTCCGGCACTTCCACCACCCGGATATCTTTTTTTCCCATAAATGCTGCAGCTTTCATAATGTTCCTCGGTTATACCACTATTAAAATTAAGGTTTCTGCTGAAGGTATTCAGAAATAGCATCAAATATAAAAAAGGTACTCATTGCTCCGGCATCGAGGTAGCCTTTTGATCTTTCCCCCAGGTTTCTTGACCTTCCTCTTTTACTTACCATGTTTTTTGTACTTTCTGCTCCTTGTTTTGCTTTCATGGAGGCCTTTTTAAACGCTTCAGTTAAGTCAGGGTCGTTTTCTGCTGCCTCCTGGAGTGCCTCCACCGCTGGCTGCATAGCATCTATCATGGTTTTGTCTCCGGGTTTGGCATTTCCTCTTTTTTTAATCTGGGCAAGTGCCTCGGCCAGCATATTTGCCCAATCCTGGAGGCTGAGGGATTCTTTACCGGAAAGGTTCTTCTCATAATAGGAAGCCTGGCCTGTAAAAAAAGTTCCAAAGACTGCTCCTGCTGCTCCACCTATTTTTTTAATAAGCTCGAATCCTCCTTTTTTCAATACCTGTCCTATATCAAGCCCGGATATTCCCTGGAGGTTGTCATAAAAACTTTTAAACCCTCCTGCCATACTGAAACCGTGATCACCGTCACCGATCTGTGTATCCAGGTTTGACAGGTATTCTTTGTTTTGATCAATTTTTTGATACACAGCTTCAATAATCTTTATAAGGTCATTTTTGGTAATTTCTGTAACCGTACCCATAGGCTTTCTCCGGATTTATAAGTATGTATTAAAATAATAGCTTAAACAAAGTCGTTTCTGTACTGTATGAGGGTTTTTTCTGCCAGTTTTCTTAGCTTTTGAATATTTTTTCCTGTATCGGATTTATTAAAAACACTGGAGCCAGCTATAAGATAATTTGCACCTGCTTTTACAATCTCCGGTACTGTTTCCAGACCCACTGCACCATCAACCCCTATGTCAAACCGGGCCTGATAGTAGCTCCGCATTTCACAGGCCTTTTTAATTTTTGGAACAGTCACAGGAGAAAAC
>JBMCUI010000211.1:0-4161 GCA_048622675.1 Spirochaetota bacterium
GTTCATAACTGCAATCTTATTTGACATTACCAGAGCTTCTCCCTGGTCGTGGGTAATGTATATAAAGGTGGTGCCTATTCTTGCCTGTATGTTTTTAAGCTCCAGTTTCATAAGTTCTCGTAATTTAAGGTCAAGGGCTCCCAGGGGTTCATCGAGGAGAAGCACGGTAGGATTCACCGCCAGTGCTCTGGCAATGGCCACCCTCTGCTTTTCTCCACCGCTCAACTGGTTGATCCTTTTGTTGCTGTATCCAGGCAGGTTTATGATTTCCAGCATTTTTCCTACTGTTTTTTTTATTTCTGCCTTGGAGTGGCCTTTCATGGTAAGACCAAATGCAATATTATCATAGATATTCATCATTGGAAAAAGAGCCAGATGCTGAAAGACCAGGTTGGTTTTTCTTTTATGCGGTGGGACTCCTTCCATGGGCTGGTCTCCTACCCATATTTTCCCAGAAGTGGGAACTTCAAACCCGGAAATTATCCTGAGCGTAGTGGTTTTACCACATCCACTGGGACCAAGGATGGAAAAAAAGTCACCTTTGTTTACCTGAAAAGATATATTATCTACTGCCACGGTCCTCCCGAATTTTTTTACCAGGTTTTCAACCCTGACATCAACTTCTTTGCTCAACGAACCCTCCCCACCGGTCCACCCCGGTATTCTGCTTATGAAAATAGTATTACTGGACCGAGAGAAAGTTTTCTCCCGGTCCTTATTATTTGTGCTTGCTCAAGCTGCTTTCAGCTTCTCAATATACTCTGCCATCATATCAAACCACCAGCTGAGTTCTTCACCGTACCACCAAAGGTTCGCATCAGGAGGATACGATTCTGCCATCATTTCCGCCTGCTCTTCCGGAACATACTCCAGAGCGCCTTTTACCGTGGACATAAAACCGCCCAGCTCCACAATCTTTCCAGCATTTTCGGGCTCAAGAATGAAATTAATCCATGTGTAGGCATTTTCGATATTCTCTGCTCCCGAAGGCATGGTTATGGAGTCAATCCAGGTGAGGGCTCCTTCTTCGGGAGATATCCACTTTATGGGATAGCCCTGTTTCTGGAGGTACCATCCTGTTCCATCCCACCCCATGGCAATGACACATCCCCCGGTGGTCATCAGCTCGATGTTTTCCTGCCTGCTGGTCCAGAATTTCTTTAAAAGAGGTTTCTTCTCAATCAGGAAAGCCAGGACCTTGTCCAGAATAGGACGTGCTGTTTCTTCGTTTTTGTATATATCTCTCATTTCATTTCCCAGGTCCAGACACAGCCCGGCGGCTATAAATGGATGAAGGGTGGCACGGGTGGTAACTTTACCTGCATATTTTTCGTTCCACAGGTCACACCAGGAATCAACCCCCTCAGGTATAGCCTCATAGTTGTACATTATTCCAGATGCACCGTATACCACTGGTATGGCATACCTTTTCCCGTCAATAATACCACCAAGACCTTCGGAGCCCTCAAGCAGTTTTGGGTCAATATTTTCAAGGTTTATCTTGGAGTCATCAAGGGGCTGGTACAAATCATAATCCATGGCCTGACGCACCAGTGTAACACTGGGGTATACCAGGTCGGCGCCCTTACCCCTGGAGGCTCTCAGTTTGGCTATCAGCTCGCCGTTGTCAGAATAGTAGGAAATATTCACGTCAATACCTGTCTGCTCCTCAAACTTTTTTACCACCGGGTCCGGGGTATACCCTTCCCAGGTCCAGATGTTGAGTACATTGCCCTTAATCTTAGCTTCCTGCTTGGCTCCTCCTCCAAAGGCAATGACGAAACTCCCCATTACAAACATCACTGTTACCAATACGAAACCTATCTTCTTCATCACTTCCTCCTTAAAGTATTTTTATAACAAAATACGGGCTAATACCCGGTTTATACTGCATAAATTGTCCACCATCACCTCCTTTCATCCATAATGGGTATTACCTGAGCGAGCTGCTATGACCACCTCTATACTCTCTTTCTTCAAATTATTCATATATTCCTCATCTATTCCTTCATCGGTGACCAGTATGTTGACCTTATTCAGGGGTGTAGTGACAAAATTGGATACAACTCCCAGTTTGCTGTGGTCGGCCACTATTATTACTGGACCTGGAGTACGTTCTATCATCTGTCTGGCTATCTCCGCCTCTTCCAGGACCGGATGGGTCAGCCCGTATTTAAAGCTCAAACCATCAACTCCGATTATGGCCTTGCTTCCGTATACCTGTTCCAGGGAAAGAGCCGCCAGAGTTCCAACCAGTGAGTTTGACCGAGGACGATACATACCCCCGGTTAAAATCAGCTCGATTTGACTTTTCCCAGCTTCCAGGACTGCACTGATGTTGCTGGTTATGACTCGTATCTTTCTATGAGTAAGGTTTCGGATTACTTCCCTGGTGGTGGAACCGCTGTTAATAAAAAGAGTGTCCCCATCTTCTACCAGACCGGCTGCAGCTTTACCAATTGCCTCTTTTTGTTTTCTGTGCAGCTGGTATTTCTGCTCATATAGAGGCTCCTGCCTCATTCGCTGGTTGTAAATTGCTCCCCCATGAGTACGTTCCAGGACCTCTTTTCGCTCCAGAACTTCAAGGTCCCTGCGAATAGTCAGCTCGGATACACCGAACATTCTGCTCAATTCAGCTACTTTTGCCACCCCTTTTTCTCGAAGAAGAGAATGTATCCGCTCCTGGCGATCGGCAGGAATTAAGTCTGATGACATAACATTCACCTGAAACGTTCATGAAAATGATTATTTATGAATGGTATCAGAATTATTATGAATGTCAAGTAAATTTTTTGTATATTTTAAAAAATAAATACGAAATTATTATTACTTATTTGAATTATTTCGAACTAAAATGTGTAACCCATACAACCGTTAAGCACCTTCACCAAAGTTGCCAGTGGATGCTTTACCGCTGCAGGCAGTGTACACCGGCTTTGGTACCCGGTATATTTCCCCTGACCAGTCTGTTCAACGTGCATTGGAAACTAACTGCCGGGGAATTTCCTGGACATATAATGAGCCTACTTTGTTGCTGAAATATACCCAGGAGAGTACCAGACCGGCAAAACAGAAAGGACTGTATACCAATTATGTAACCAATGGCTATATGATTCCCCGGGCTTTGGATGCTCTGGGACCGTTTCTGGACGTCTACCGGTTTGCTATAAAGGGTAGTGGATAATAAATAACCTGGGGAACCGATACCCCCTTCCCTCAATGCGGCAAAATAGTAATTGAGCGGGGATGGGGAAACGTAAACTGCCTGGCAAAAGACGGGAAACGCCCCTTCTGCGGACATGAAATAGCCGGGCGCTTCAGCTAGGGTAACATTTTCCTGTCAATTAACACTGCAGGATGTTGATTTTTCAGCCTGTTAACAAAATGGGTATGTCCTATTTTAAAGGATCATGGGGGGTGTTCCTCACCAGCAGTTTAAATGTTTTGTAGTATTGGTGATTGTGCTCGAATTAACACGAACATGGGTTTTTCTTTTTTGGCAGTTTGCACCCTTATTCGTAATTTACACATAGTTTAACCTACCCACGAAGGAAAGCCCATGGAGCCTGGAGAGTTTGTGTACTTGCTACAAATGCAAATGGCTTACTTTATATAGGCCCAGGGGAGGAAGAGGGTCTTTGCTCAGAGGGTCTTGCATCATGCAAATTAAGCTGGAGGGACTGCTCTCCCCTGAAGAAGTTGTCTTCGATGGAAAAAATGATGTCGATCCAGGGGCTTTCCTCCAGGATTCGCTGGACTTTATGGGCAAGCCCCCATCCTATAACCGGTATAATCCCGCAACTGCTGGGAATGTAAAATTTAATATGGTTTTTCTCACTTCCTATGGGAGTTGGGTTAATCACAGAAGTGCCCAGTATGGAAAATCTGGGCATTCTATTGCCAACACCTGTAGGTTCAAATATACTGAGCTCTGAAAAAAGACTGAAGTTGATATCGTCTGCGCCAATTACTTCATCTATTTCGAATATCTCCTGGCATTCCACAACATCAAACTCGCTCTGAAAGACCTCGTTGATCCTCTCCCGGAAGGATGTAATATTCTCAATGTCAATGGTGAACCCCACAGCAGATTTATGCCCTCCGAATTTTACCAGAAGATCGCTGCATCTGGAAACGAGGTCTACCAGATCAACATTACTT
>JBMCUI010000212.1:0-4143 GCA_048622675.1 Spirochaetota bacterium
ACATTTCATTTTTTATAAGTATATCCTGATTACTGATTTTTACATTAACTGTATTCTGCTGGAAGTATGTTCGCAGCATCTCCACAAAGCTGTAAAGTGTAACTGCTCCCCATACCGAATCTTCAAAGTACACCAGATAAGTAGCCTTACCGCAGAGAGATTTTGCATAAGCAAAGTAGCCTTTTTCGGTGTTCTGTAGCTTTCTGATAATCACGGTCATGACAAACCCCCTGGATAAAAGATAGGTTAAATTATTTCTGTAGAGGCAATTCTTACATGTTCTGCTGTGACCTGGGAGCATTTTTCTGAAGCAGCAGCAACCAACCCACCTCTAGCCAGGATATTTGCCCGCCTGAGCAAACCTCCTGAGCCCTGGTGGATCGCCACTACTGCATCCTCGGAGAAAACCCTCTCCTTTATCCCAGCAATTTCTAAATGATGGTGCAGATAGCCAGTCATGTCCTTCAGGGTTAAGCCTTCCAGGTGGCTTTTCCCAACCACCCTGGAAGCAAGAGGTCGGGAGGTGTGATACAACAGTTTATCGATAAGGTTATTTTGCCCGCTGAGGACAATGGGCAGTACAGGCTTTGAATCAAACTCAAACTGCGCAAGCACATGCAGCTGAGCAAACACCTCCAGGCGCACCAGGTGCGCCTCGTCAATTACCAGCAGCGGCCTTTCTCTTCTTGCTGCAATGTCTAGCACCAGGGAGCGGATAGTTCTGACTACCCTGGTTATAGAATTAGCGTTAGATTCCTGGGCCAGGGATAAAAGAATCTGACGGTTCATCTCCAGTACTGTTCCGGTGTTTGCCAGAACAGAGAGTATTTTGTACTCTGAGGGATGCAGCTTACTGCAGGCATACCTCAGAAAGGTGGACTTTCCTGAGCCCACATCTCCGGTGATAACCGTTACTGCACAAAGCTGTACTGCAAACATAAACCTCTCCACCAGAGCTTCCAGGCCTGGCAATGGATACAGATCCTGGATTCTGATGTCCTGGGCAAACGGTTCTTTTTGAAACCCGAAGTAGTTTTTATAATTCATTATCCTCTCCCTTTCTTCCAAAAAGCTTCCCACCCTGGTAACTGGAGTTGCCTTTGGAATTGCCTTCCTGGTTGGTTTCTTGGTGAGTTTCGGACATTTGTACAGTTTTTGAGCTGTCTCTCAGCAGTCTGCTGTTAAGATGTGCATCCAGAGGAACCAGAAACCCATAGGAGCAGCCATTATACTGCACCTCAATTCTATCCGGTTCATCTTTATGAAAAAGCAGACTCACCCGCTTGTCAATCAATGCCACAGGTGCTTCATACACCTTACCCAAAATGGATACGGTACGGTCTTTGTATACCTTTCTAAGCTTTTTGTTCCGAAAGAAATCGGTAAGATTCTTTGGGGCAGGGCGAACCAGCTCCAGCTGCCCCACGTATCTTTCCAGGGGCTTTTGTTTTATTGCAGAGTGAATATGTATGTGGTACCCCTTGTCTATCCACTGCCACAGCTTTTGGTTAAGCTCCTCCAAACTAATACTTTCGGGCATTCCAGGGGATACTTGAACGCAAACTTCAGCTTCTGGGTTTTGTGCTTGTGCTGTAATCGGGTTTCCCTCTCCAGGCCTGCTGCCACCACCAACCGGGACAGAGAAGATTTGGAAATATGATGGGTAATAACTCCCTGCTCTTGCAGCTTTTTGAAGGTAGCCTTGGCTGTAAGCTCCGGGTTCTGCTCCAAGTATTCCAGAAATGCTGCCTCCTCTTCCGGAGTAAGCCCCCGAGAGCGCCCCCTGTCAGACCTGGGTTTGGGCTTCAGCCCCTGCTTGCCAAACTGCTTGAAGGTTGCGTACCATTTTTTGATGCACTCAGCGCTGAGAGAGGTTTTGTTCGAGTAAGGGATCTCATACTGCCTGTTGGCCTTCTGCCTCATAAGGTTTGCCCGCTCTCGTCGTGACAGATAAGGGTTCAGCAGCTCAGCGATAATAGAGTAGCGAAAATCCATAATCTCCTGGTCTTTTTGTTCTTGGTTCCGGTTTCTCATAGCAGTCCTCCTTGCGTTTTTATGGTTACCAGGAGTCTATAACTATTTTCCAGGGCTGCCAAGACCCAGTATTATGTGGCAATTCAGTTCCCGAATTATTTTCCCGGAAAAGATGTATGGTATACCGGGTCAGGCATACAGCGTTTACCATGTTCTCCAGACAGTATTGGTTCAGACTCGTTATAGGCTGGTTGCTTTCACCGGTAAGCGCTTTAATCCAGGCTGTCCCACTGAGCAGCTCATCAGCCTGGCCCCGGAAGATCGCTTTGGCCTTTGCCACTGCCGCCCAAAAAGCTTTCTCTAACACCGCAGGGTGGTTTCTGCTCATTGCTTTCGGGCCGCTGAATACCCCCGAAGCCTTCTGTCTTCCCTGGCCCTCCGCCTCACGACGCTTTATGTATTCTTCTGCATCCTGTGTTCCTATGGATGTCCCAGGTAACGAAAAACTGGGAATAATGGCATGGGTGGTCCCGCAATTGGTGCACATACATCTGAGGATTTTCAGAGGTTCAGTGTAGTAGTATTTATCATACGAGGCGTGAACTCTAAGATATCCAGCTGCTTGACATGCTGGACATGGATAGTCGGCAAAATGATTGTAAAACTCATTGAGAAGCTTTTCAAAGTTGTAGACGATTTTTTGAATATACAGTATGATAATTGTAGTTGTTCCAGTGCGGGATGAAAAGCTTCTGGGAAGAAGGGCTTTCATCCCGCTTTTTTTATTTTATATTCTAAAGTTTTTAGTAATTTAAGGTGGGAAAATTTCTCTGATTATTCAAGTATAAGATGGGAATCTACAACAATATCCAAGGCAAGATCGCACGAGTCCGCTTCTGGTAAGCAACATATGCTTGACCAAACCGCTCCATGAGCCGCTTCTATTCAATTCTAACTCACCATATCGTTCAATGCCAGGATAGGCTTAGAAGTAATTTTTATACTCCTCTATTTTGGCCTTCAAGCGATCAGCGAGTTTAGAATTCAAATGCCCGAGTGAATTGTAGATTACAATTGCTTCTTCATGGTATTCAGAGATTTTATCCTCAAACCAATGATCGGGTGGTTCTTGAAGATTGCATATTCTGTCTGCCATTTTTACCATACCAATTTCTGGTGGTTCCTTTAGTATCCGTTCTATGATATCGAAAATTCTTTTACTTTTTGTTATCTTCTTATTTTTCGTTAGTGCCATAACTCCTTTACAGACTGATAATCCGAATTCATTTTCCAGTGCCACAGTAGTGACATCTGTATCTTCAAGGATATCATGAAGAATAGCGCACTGTATGGCCAAATCGGCATTTGCATATTTGATTTCTGATATGGCAGCCATAATTTCTACCACTACGCTTGTTATATGAGTTAAATAGCAATATGGCTTGCCCGGAACTGTTTGACCTGCATGTGCAAGTGCTGCAAAATTGATTGCTTTTATATATAGATCTATATTCATATTTCTACCTTGCATTCTCAAATTTCAAGATCGCCTCGTCCCTGGTTGTTTCCTTCAAAATCCCTTTCTATTGGCCCACACACATATTGTGAGGCAGCACAAATTCATCCAGCTGCTTTGCAGAGGGCATTTAAGACTGCTGTAAATAAAATAGGTATTAAAAAGCAGACGTCAGAAGGTATCTTATGGTATAGTTTTGCCACACATTTATTGGAAAGTGTAGACAACATCGGGACTATTCAGGAATTTTTAGGCCTTATAAAAAGCCACTCGAATTATTCTGATTTATGGAAACGCACCTCAGTTTTTGTATTTTTTCCAAACACATGAGTCATTCAATTTAATTCGATGTTATTAAAAGCTTTCGTAAGCTTTTGCAAGATTTTCTTGAACTGAAATGTATCTTATAAATCTCATAGACAATTTTTCAGATGAAACCCTGGAAGCCGGGTAATTGGTTTTAAAACAATGCATCCAGTTTTTCTGATAGCTATGAATTTAAGATTGAACTTTTACATAATCCCCTGACCTTATCAGTTTTGAAACTGCAAGTTTCGGGGTTGCAGCTATACAGATAACCACAGGAGGATAAAACCACCGGGCAACTCTAGTGCATCAAGTGCCGATTTCAGCTCTGGATTTGATCTTACCCA
>JBMCUI010000213.1:0-4131 GCA_048622675.1 Spirochaetota bacterium
CACTGAAAAGGTGCCTGAAGCTATTTTAAAGCTGATTTCTTTCAGTACTCTTTGGTGTTGATACGTTTTTACCACATTTTTGAACTCAACAGCAATCACAGCTCTACCCTCGAGCAAGTTTTATCAAATAAGGAGCAACAAAGATACCCAGAGAAAAAACAGCCGCCAGGATAAACAGTACGATTCCCAGCAGCTTCATTGACCGCCACAACCCCGCTTCTGAAGGAATATTTCCGAACCCGATCTGAAGAAAAGTGGCTGCCACCAGCATTACAAATCCTATCTGATATACTCTTATGCTGATTTGCTGTGCTATCAGCACCAGACTCAGTAATAAAATAACTATCATCACTGCCTGCATTACTGAAGCAAAAGCTCTTTTGGTCATACCTCACCCCTTACAGTACCGAAAGTCATCCCTATGAGAAGGTACTTCTGGAAGAAGAAAATAGCCAGAATGGGAGGAATCATGTACACTGTGGTCAGGGTAGCAACAAATGTCCAGTCCATCCCCGCCTGTTCGTACATCCAGGTGGCCAGCGCTACCGGGACCATGGTAGTTTTTTTGCCCCCGATTATATAATTGAACAGAAACTCGTTCCATACAAAGACCAGGTTGAATATAAACGCAGCTATCAGACCCGGCTTTACCTGGGGGAGTATTACCCTGAACAGTACATGGAAACGGGAGGCCCCGTTGATCAGTCCGGTCTCGTCAAACCTGGGTGAAACTCCATCTACAAACCCCTTCAATATCCATACAGAAAATGGAATGCTGAACATGGTGTAGAAAAGTATCATCCCCGGCCAGGAGCCTTTCCATCCGAACGCCACATACATCAGGAACACCGGGACCACCACTGCAGCAGCCGGGACCATACGAATGGACAGCAGAATAAACATCATGAGATCGGTGCCTCCCGGCCTGTACCTGGAAAAGGCATACGCTGCCAGGAAAGAAACCACGATGGCGATGGCAACCGCTGAAGCAGAAATGATAATGCTGTTTACCAGGTACTGGGTAATATTGGGCATGGTGAACAGGTTCACATAGTTGTCCAGAGTCGGTGTAAATATCCATTTCGGTGGTATGGTAAGAAGCTGGTCCTTGGTTTTAAATGAGGCCAGAATAATCCAGAGAACAGGCATAAAGAATATGAATGAAACCACCCACAGCAGTATATGGTACAGGGTCTTTCGCAGTTTTTGGTGCATTCTCTCTACCTCCCCTCCCTGCTGATCTTCAATACATACAGGAAAATGGATGTGAAGGCTATAGCGGTAAACAGCATAATAACTGCCAGGGCTGAAGACCACCCCATGGTAAACCCTTCAAAAGCTTTCCGCCACAGGCTGATAGCTATCAGCTCCGTTGCATTGCCCGGCCCTCCCTTGGTCATCAGGTAGACCAGGTCCATGGTCTTGAAGGACTCGATGGTCCTGAGGATTATACCCAGCATTAATATGAACCGTCCGTAGGGAAATATTATGTAGGCAAGCCGCTTGGTCCAGGGAATCCGGTCGATTCTGGCAGCTTCCAGCTCAGCCTTGGGGACCGCACCCAGGGCCGCCAGGGTAATGAGGATCATAAATGGTGTCCACATCCATATGTCCACCATAGCCACACATGGAAATGCCCAGGTTTTATCCCCCAGAAAATCTATCTTCCCGAAGCCAAAAACTGCTAAAAAGTAATTTAATATTCCAAAAGTAGGCTCATATATTAACCGAAAAAAGGTACCTGTGGAAGCAGGGGCAAGAAGCATGGGAGTAAACAGCATGGTCAGGGCTATCCTTCTTCCTGGAAGATCCGTACTGTTCCAGAACAGGAATCCCAGCAGAACACCCAGCAGCGTTTCAGTGCCCACGGTGACCACAAGCCACAGAAAAGTCTTGCCGAAGCTGTCCCACACACTGGTATTGTAAAGTAAATCCAGAAAGTTCCCGAATCCGATAAACCTCTCCGACTCACCTGTGACCAGAGAATAGTTATAAAAACCTAGCCCGAACATCCACAGAATAGGAATCAGATTCCATATGACAAAAAATGCAAGTACTGGGATAATAAGCGAAACGGGGAACAGGCTCGATTCCTCATACCTTCTTAAAAGCCCCGTCTTCCATGGGACTCCTTTTAGTCTTCTTTTCTGCGCCAGTGTATCAGCCACTCTTGTACCCCTTCATGGTTATTTACTACAATATAAAATTTTTCGGCCGGTAAAAGGCCTTAACAATTGAAGTTTAACAGCAGGCCATCCAGGCCTTTTATACCGGCCGAGTCTCCAACAACTGGGACAAACTGATTATCTACCTACCAAGAGAAATTCCTTTGCACTCATCAGGCGGTGCTATCTCTGTTCTTCCAGCATCGTACAGGATCTTCTGCTGCTGGCATGCAATCCACTCCAGTACATGATTGGGGTCTTCATACTGGCCGCTGGCAAACCCGGTCCAGCCTTCCTGCTGTACTGCGAGCATCTCCGAATACTTGGGCTCGTGCCAGAAGTCCCTGGCCCGGTCTTCACGGAGCATATACTTGTAGGCGCGGAACCAGGGCTGGATGTCCTCAAATCCGGGGGAAGTGAGAGTATCCTTATCACAGGGATTCCCCCCTCTTCGTGCATACTCGAGCTGGGTCTCAGGCAGATACCACCACTTGAGAAAATCAATGGCCACCTTCATGTGCTGTTCATCGTTGAACTTGTTGATTACCCAGGGCTGGCCCCCTATGGAGTAGACTCTTCTTACCGAACCATCCGGCCTCTCAAATGCAGGAGGCGGAACAACCTGGACTTTGCCCTTGAGTTTGTCCGGAATCATTACTGCTCCAACTGCAGCCCACTGAAATGCTGTAACAATCTTGCCCTGAGTAAAAGCATCTGTTTCTTCAGAAATACCGTAGTTCAGTGCACCGGGAGGCATGTAGTCAAGCATTCGCTTGTTCCACTCCATAGCCTTGGCATTGATATCACTGTTGAGAACTCCATAGATTCTCCTGTCCTGGGGGTCCCATATCTTTCCACCTAGAGAGAACATGAACGGGTACAGGTACATGGTCATAAAATCATACTCCTTCTGGTACTGCATGGCTGTACCGTAAATCCCCTCATCCGGCCTGGTGAAGAAGTCAGCCATTTTTTCAAACTGGGTCATGGTTACTTTTTCCCAGTCTTCAAATGTCTGGGGAAGGTCAAAACCATATTCTTGTTTAAACGCTTGCCTTTCCTCCGGGTCACTAAAATAATCTTTCCTCACATAAAGGACAATAACATCTCCTTCTTCGGGGAAACCCCACAGCTGGTCACTGCCGTCCGGGTAGGTCATGTATGTATCCACCACCACAGGGTCATACCACTCAATGTCAAGCTCCGGGTTGTTTTCAATAACCTGGTTGATATTAACAATCCAGCCGGGTTCTGCAAAAGCTCCCAGCCACTGGCTGTCACTGATGATAAGGTTATACTCCTGCGACTTGGTAGCCAGTGAAGCTGCAGCTTTCTGAAACAAAGCAGAAAAAGGAGCTTCGGCAAAGCTGAAGTTCACCTCATAGCCATATTTCTCCTTTGCATACTCTGCGAACATGGGAGACATGTCCACTCCCAGCCGGCTGGGGACCCATCCGCCGATACCCAGAATGGTCATGTCAATGGGTTTTTCAGGAGCTTTTTCCTCCTTTCCCCCTCCGGCAAAAGCAGCCCCCGCCATACAAAGAATAAACAGCAGGGCTACAAATAAAGCAATACCACGATTAGAAGCTCTCCTCATAACTAACCCTCCTTAATAGAATTTTTAGGTGCTTTATAAAAATCATCTGACAATACACGGTGCTGACCGGCATGCCGGTGAAAAATACTTTATTCTATAAATTATCATTATTTGAAAATATATGTTTTTAATTGACACATCTTGTCGGTTGGAATATAATTATCATGCAATTCTGGATATATGTCAAGCAAAAAATGAATCGTAGGGAGCACATCATTTTTAAATGAAAAGAAATGCCCGGCTTGATGAAATCGTAAAAATCTGTAAAAACTCCGGACATTCAGATATAAAATCCCTGGCCAGGGAACTTGATGTCTCTGAGATTACAGTCCGCCGTGACCTCAGCCTGCTGGAAAACCTCAAACT
>JBMCUI010000214.1:0-4113 GCA_048622675.1 Spirochaetota bacterium
GAGCAGCGGTTTATGGTCCAAGACATAAGGCAAACACTCAATTACAACTACAGAATTACTTCCAAAAAGTTCAGGGAGACTTTTCTGAATGCGGAGAGGTTTGGGGCTCCCCAGTTACTTTACGATTCTGCAGATAGAAACATCAAAATCCTGGAAGATCTAATATCCATTATAAGAGAGCTGAAGAAGGATCGTAAATATGCTATTGTGGACTCCTATGCAGAAGAAAATGCTTTGGTCAAACTAGAGGTAAAGGCCGAAAATTTGATAAGGGAAATAAAAGAAAGGGGAAGAAACGTGGTTGAGCTGGACCCTGCTTTTATTAGAAAGGCTAAGGAAATTTTGGATATATACGATCAGGAATTAAAAAAATAAATATTTTCCGCAATTTACGTAAAGCTTGTCATCTCGAAGGCCCCGAAAAATAACTGGATTTTCAGTATCTTCACACATTATATTTGAACAAATAAACCAATAAAAGCAGCCCATATTGTTTGCATAGATGGGGGTTCAACCTATTCTAGTGTTGAATTTTATACCGGTACAATTTTAAATGGTTTCTAATTTTAACTCGCTGGTGCAGCTGTTCGACAGCACCTATAGGACTGATAAATATATAGACCTGCTGAATCACCATAACATAGAGTTCACAGGCCTCCATGGATCAGGTAAGTCAATATTTATTGTATCTTTATTTAAAAATGCAGATAAAGGAATTGTAGTTATTACCAGGAACAACAGGGATGCACATAACCTTTATACGGACCTGCAGGTATTTCTGGAAAATAAGTACCTGTATCATTTTCCATCCAGCGAGACCCTTCCTTATAATGAGGGCAGACAGGACATAGAAAATATTTACAGGAGACTGGTAGGGCTCAACGCCCTGGTGCAGAAAAAAACAGGTGTGTTTGTGGTGCCGGTCAGGGCTGTAATGGATTTTTACCTTCCCCGGGATATTTTTGTGAAAAACCTTCTTAAAATTAAAACCGGAGATTCTGTAAGTTTAGTGGAGATGGGCCGGAAGCTTTCCCTGCTTGGTTATGAAAGGGCAGACAGGGTTTCATCACCGGGAATGTTCTCGGTAAGGGGTGATATTCTGGATGTGTTTGTTCCTGGATCAGAGCATCCCTGCAGGGTGGAGTTCTTCGATGATGCGGTGGAGTCGTTGAGAACGTTTTCGGTTATGACCCAGAGGTCTGTAGGCGAAAAGCAGGAGCTTGAAGTAATTCCTGCCAGTGAGATTATTCTCTCTCCTGAAGCAGATGAATATCTCAGGGAAGCAAAGCATGATCAAAACAGGGAAGTGATAGAAAATATCCGCAGCGGAGACTGCCAGCAGGGAACCAGTGATTATGTTTCGCTGATGTATGCGAAGCCATCCACTTTCAATGATTATGCAGGAAATGGCTACATCTACCTTATTGATTCTTTGGGAAACTGCAGGAGGCAGGCTGATTTTTACCAGAAGGAAACTGTCAGACTGTATAGTGAAAAAAGATATAAACAGTTTGTCCTTCCCCCTGAACAGGTCATTACTGACTTTAATTCTCAGCTCAATTCGTTATATCCCCGGGCAAACATTTCGTCATTTCCAGAATGGGACTGTGAGAGGGTGGACTTTGGCCTGAAAGACAAAAAAGGGTACAGGGGACAAATAAAAACGTTCAAGAAAGACCTTGAACGACTCCTCGAAGATGGGTATACGGTCATTGTGGGTGCTTCCTACGAAGGACAGACCAACCGGGTGCGGGAGCTTCTAAAAGATCAGACCCAGAGGTTTGATAACCTGGTGGTTGCTACCCTGGACCTGCACGAAGGGTTCGTGGCACCGGGAATGAAGGTGGCAGTGATTCTGGACCGGGAAATATTTAACAGAAAAAAAAGGCATAGAACAAAGTTTTTGAAAACCCCTTCCAAACCCATCGGAGAGCTGCTGGATATTAAGGAAGGCGACTATATTGTACATGTAGACCACGGAATAGGTATTTACCGGGGTATAGAGAGGCTCAATACCGGGGGTACGGAAAAAGACTTCTTCAAAATCGAGTACAGAGATGGAGATGAAATTTTTGTACCGGTGGACCAGATAAATCTTCTGCAGAAATACATAGGCCAGGAGGGAAGAACCCCCAGAATAGACAAAATCGGCTCTGCGACCTGGAAAAAGGTTAAAGCGCATGTCAAGAAATCAGTCAAAAATCTGGCAAAAGAACTTCTGGAGCTGTACTCAGTGAGGGCCAATATGAAGGGCAGATCATTTTCCAGGGACACTGAGTGGCAGTTTGAGTTTGAGTCCAGCTTCAGGTATGAGGAGACCCCCGACCAGGTCCGCGCTGTCCAGGAGATTAAGGATGACATGGAAGCTGAAAAACCTATGGACAGACTGGTATGCGGAGATGTGGGGTTCGGGAAAACAGAAGTAGCAATACGGGCCTGTTTCAAGGCAGTTATGAATGGGGCCCAGGTGGCAATGCTGGTTCCTACCACTGTTCTGGCAGAGCAGCACCTGAATACCTTCCGGGACAGGTTCTCCCAGTATCCCATTAATGTGGAGATGCTCTCCCGGTTCAAAACACCCGCAGAGCAGAAAACCATAATCAATAACCTGAAAGCAGGGAGTATTGATGTGGTAGTAGGAACCCATCGGCTGATACAGGATGATGTGCAGTTTAAAAACCTGGGTATGGTGATTATTGATGAGGAGCAGCGTTTTGGAGTGGAGCACAAGGAGAAGCTGAAGCAGTTAAGGAAGATGGTGGATGTAATAACTCTGACTGCCACTCCCATTCCCCGGACCCTGTATATGGCCATGACCAAGCTGAGGGACATGAGTGTTATCGAGACTCCTCCCAGAGAGAGAATACCCATTGAAACCTATGTTACAGGGTATAACGAAGACATAATAGCCAAAGCCATATGCAAAGAGGTTCAGAGGGGGGGGCAGGTCTATTATGTCCACAATCGGGTGAAGACCATTGACCGAAGGGCGGATCAGCTGAGAAGAATTATGCCTGATGTAACTTTTGAGGTAGCCCATGGGCAGATGGAGGAAAACCAGCTTGAAGATATAATGAAAGCATTTTACGATATGGAATTTCAGGTGCTGGTTACTACCACCATTATCGAGTCCGGTCTGGACATTCCTAATGTAAATACTATTATCATCGAAAGGGCGGATAAATTCGGGCTGGCCCAGCTTTACCAGTTGAGGGGCAGGGTTGGCAGAAGCAGAAGAAAAGCCTATGCCTATTTGCTGTACCCTACGGATAAAATGCTTACCGAACAGGCCCAGAAGAGGCTTTCTGTCATTAATGAGCATACTGAGCTGGGTGCGGGATTTTCCATAGCCCTGAAGGACCTGGAGATAAGAGGAGCCGGCAATATCCTGGGAAGAGAACAGCACGGAGAAATGCTTGCAGTAGGATATGAAATGTATGTCAAACTTCTGGATGAAGCAATAGCTGAGCTGAAGAACGAGCATGTAGAGAAGAAAATAGACCCGGTTATAGATGTGAAATACAGCGGATATATACCCAAACAGTATATCCCCAGCGAGAAACTGAGGATCGAGTTCTATAAAAAGCTGGCAGGGGTGCGCAAAAAGGGTGAACTGGAAGAAATCAGAGAGGAGCTGGCAGACAGGTTCGGGCCTCTTCCTGTAGAGATGCACGAACTTTTGACTGTGGTGGAGCTCAAGAACATCTGCAGAGATGTGGGGATAAAGCAGCTCAAGGAAATGGAAAACGAGCTCCAGCTGATTTTTGAAAAAAGCAGGGTTGATATCATAACTCTTATTAAGAAAATAAACCAGAACAGGAGGATATTTCAAATATCTCCGTCTGATTACAGCACCCTCCATGTGTACAAAATATTTCAGGGCAACAGACAAAAGCTGGAGTTTCTTAAGGAGCTTTTTGACTATAATGAACCTGCCTAGCAAAGAAATAAAAACCAGGATAAAAACTCTCCAGAAGCATCTGACTGCACAGGGCATAAATCTGGCCCTGGTAATGCAGAACGTAGACCAGTACTACTACACCGGCACCATGCAGGATGGGGTGCTGGTGGTCCCGTCAAAGGGGCCGCCTGTACTTTTTATCAGGAGAACAC
>JBMCUI010000215.1:0-4109 GCA_048622675.1 Spirochaetota bacterium
GTTTTACTCCTTGCCTTATTGTTCCCCTTATATGCGCATCACCATATAAATTTCTTCTGAATTCGCCAGCTTGGTTATGGTGGTTTTACTGCCATACCGGTTTGGTTTTAATCTCCGGCGGCAGCTGGTCTGCAAGTTCCTCTGCTTTCGCCCAGGTGTCCACATTGAAGTCCAGGAAGTACTTATGCAGAGCTCCCACATGGTCCCTGATGGCTTTCAGGCTACCGAACTTCTTCAGCTTGGCAGGAAAGTAGAAGTCGTGCGAGTTGGGAGCCAAATCGGTGCCTCCACCGGCGTGGCGGTCGTATTCAAGGCCAAGCTCTTCACATTTTGATTTTGACAGCAGCCTGAAATCATAGGGATACTGCGGATTATCTTTCTTCATCTCCCTCAATATCCTTTCCATGTTCTCCCTGGTCGGTCCCATGGAGAAGCTGGGATGGTCGATAACACCCGATGCTTCGGCCAGCCGCTCAATTTCGCCTGGTCTGCCGTAGCAGTCCAGCCTTCCTGCCTGGATCATCTCGTTTTCCAGCGGATACCATGCCCCCACACACATATCGTACAGCATGGGAACCATTCTTCCTCCGAAGTAGGGAATGGCGAACCCGGAAGTAACCAGAAAGTTGCCTTTTAATATCTCCTGTGCAGTGGTAAGCTCCATGTCTCTGGATGCCGTGAATGGACCGATATTAAGGCCGTGGTCCCGCAGCGCCCTCAGGGCACCGGTGGTCTGCGAATCGTTGGCACCCCAGAACCCTTCGTAATCCGTGCGTTCAGCAAGAGAGGCCTGGGCAGCTTTACGACCGCCTTCATAGCCCCACTCACCATACTGGTGGCCCAGAAGCTTCATCTCCGGATAGTTTTTCCATGCCATGAATACTCCCAGATTGATGTACACGGTTGAAACCGTAGCTGCAGTCTTGGATGCCTGATGATGCAGCAGCTTTGTCCTCCCGTCCTGCTTCATCTTCTCCATCAGCAGCATCAATGGAAAGTACGTCTGCTCATCTGATAGAGGAGTGTTGTCCACTACCCACCGTGGCCCATAGTCTCCAGGGAACACGTCACCGGTATACCCGAAGTGGGTGGAGAGGTACACATTGTTCTCATTGCAGATCCTGACCAGCTCCGGCATCACAGACATGGGAGGAACATTGTAGTGAAGCGCTTTTGCTCCCTTTGCTATCATACTCTCTGTTGTTCCGATCCATGCTGATTCGGTATCGGCAACTGCACCCATGAAGTTCAGACCGAGCTGTTCACAGGCCTGTTTCTGGGCCTGGTAGTCTATTATAGCATACTCCTGTGCCAGATGCCAGGTGATGTGACCAAACCCGAACTTTTCTCCAGGCTCCGCATTCTTGTATTTCTGAGCCAGAATGCGCCTGTCCTCTTCGGTTTTGGCCCTGGCAGGGACCTCAGCAGCAGGCTTCTCAGGCTTGGCTGCTTCCTCCTTTTTGCCAGCAAAGACATTGACGGGATTAATAAACCGCCCCAGCACACTGCCAGCAGCCAAACCTGCCGCCGTAGTTCCGGCCCTTTTGAGTGCTTCTCGCCGGGTTATCTTTTTTGAATTCCCCTCATCTTTCATATTACCCTCCCTTTTAATATTAATTTTGTTAAAAATTAATCATAATTGGTGGCTATTATAACATCCACTAATGTTTTTGTCAAATAAATTTTATTAAAAAATATATTGCTCAATAAATATTTTTAGAAGAATTTTCTTTTATACGCCGGCAATAAAACATATACAGACAGGCCTATTCCCACCTTATCAGGATTGATTCCCTGGTAAAAAGTCTTACTGCAGCCCGGAAAACCAGAATATCGATGCCTATCAGGGCTGATACCAGGCCCTTTAGAGGAGGTTTTTATACCGCTCCTCAAGCTCTTCTATGCTGGCTTTGAGGTTTTCCCTGATCCGTCTGGAGACAATCTCCAGGTCTTCAGCATGGGTCAGGTCCAGAATATCCTCACAGGCATAATACACCAGAACCTGTTTGCCTTCCTGCATACACAGGCGTACTGCATCAGGGAGCTCGTATTCACCATTTTTCCCGGGAGACCTGGGAGGATGCCTGGGCACTCTCCGGCAGGCATCAATAATATCCGGATTGAAGCACCACAGGTTCATACTTACCAGCAGCCTGTTGTTTATCTCCACCCTGCCCTGGTTTCCCGAGTGCAGGAGGTCGGTGGTCACATAGGTCTGGGGATTCTCCGACTTCTCCACGATGTGCTGGAGCTTTCCACCACTGCTTTTTATTACTGCAAAGGAATGAAGCCTCTGTTTTACCCAGGGGTTGAATCCCTGCGCGTCGAATCCCACCATGGAAAAATGCTGCTCAGGAGACTGTAAAAACATTTCCAGAGGGCCCCGTGGGTAGTGGTTGTCCCCGTTCAGCACCAGAAACCGCTCTTTTCCCACAAAATCCCCGGCACATAGAACAGCATGGGCAGTGCCGTCTGATACCCTCTGGAAGGAAAAAGATATTTCTGCTTCCGGGAACAGCAGCCTGCCATGTGAGTGGTAGTGCCCGGTGAAGAAGTTGTCCTCCGGTTTCAGCACCAGGTTTATCTGTTTCACTCCCACCTTTATAAGACGTAATACCTGGTAGTCCAGAAAAGGAAATCTGCCGAACCGGGCAGCCATCTTTTCTCCTTTCCGGATAGCGGAAAGCTCCTCCGGGTTGGAAATGTAGCTCTCCACCCCTTCCTGCATCCTGGTTGCACTTCCAGCAGCCAGTATAACTGCTTTTCTAACCACCGGTCACCTCCCAATAACACCCCCTGCACGCAGGGTAATCATCGAAAGCTGCAGTTCCCTCCAGATGGGGAAACTGCTCAACGTATTCTCTCTGCCACCTCTGGGTAAAACTCCGGGCATCCGGTTTGGGGACCACGCAATAGCAGCTCCCCCCGAACCCTGCGCCGAATCCAGTAGCACCCACCGCTCCCAGCTCTACCGCTTTGTTTTGAAGAAAGTCCACCTCCGGTGCAATATTTCCCAGGTGCTCCCGAGAAAGAGTGTGGGAGCAGTTGATCAGCTCACCGTAGGCCCGGATGTCCCCCTCCCTGACTTTGCACACCGCCTGTCTGATTATATCACTCTCTTTGAAAAACTGGTAAGCCCTCCGGGCTATCTCCTCCCCCTTCCCCGCCCTTTTAATCTGGCGGGAAGCTGTCTGTGCCTTCTCCTCAAGGGGAAGTTCAGGGAAAAAGTCCCTGAGCAGGCGGTAACGGGTGCCGTTGATCTCGTTCAGAGCCCTGAGTGCTGCTGAAGCATTCAAAGAAAGCCGGTTATAGTTCTGCATTGCCGCACCGGTCTTTTCAGCCCTCCTCCCGGAGTAGGCTACTACAGCTATGTAATTGTTCCAAACCCCCACTCTGTCCAAAACTTCGGTGGGGCAGTAGGAGCAGAAAAGCAGCCTGTTCTGCTCTCCCAGGAATATAGCGGTGTGGTCTTCAGATCCTCCAAATGTACCTACTCCTTCCCGGCCCTTGAGGCTGCCGAAGCTCAACCCATTCTCATAATGGGCCAGGTACATGGAGAGACACAGTGAAAAATCGTCCACCCCCTTCTGCCCTATCTTGATGCCCGCCTTCCTTCCGTTGTTCAGCACCAGCTCGATAAAATCCCTGCTCTCCAAAAGCCCGTTGACCGAGGCAAAGCATAAAAAATCTGAAATCAGCTTGGCAGAAAAGCCTGAGGTGCCCCCTCCGAAGGGAATGTCCCCAACAAACACGGCTTTTATATTTTCAGGAGGTGAAAACCCCGAATCAACCAGGTTCGCACACAGCCTCCTGGCAGCAGCACCTGTGTAGTTGGAGCCAACCCCTTTTTTCAGCACCCGGGGGTTTCTGCTCCCCAGCCTGAGCACCGTTTCTCCCAGAGCCGGGTCGGCATTGACCATCTCGGTTACTCCATCGGTGCTGGGGGCTGCCAGTGAAAAAAAGTTTTTAGGCCCGGTAAGAAGAAAAGTCTCTCCTCCCTGGTAGTCGGTGTGCTTGCCCAGGAGCTCCACCCTGTTGGGCACATAAATAAAACTCACTCTTTCCATCCTGGCGGTGGAAGAAAAACGCCTCTGGAATAGGTGCAATAC
>JBMCUI010000216.1:0-4074 GCA_048622675.1 Spirochaetota bacterium
GTCTTGTCCCCGTCTTTAAATACAATACGCCCTGCTCCGGTAATTATCCCTGTATCTATATTTATATCCATCTGATCTGCATGTATGGTCTTCTGCTCATACTCCAAATAAACATTTCCGGTAAGTTCCATAATCTCCTGTGCTCTTTCATTGCTGTAATATTCTATAAAGTCAGAATTTTTAAGTATGATGTCATTTTTACCTGCTTTTTCACAGGCAACCTCAAATGGCACCAGGTGCTTTTCTTTAACATATTTAAGAAGCCTCCATTTCAAAATATGCTCATCACCTTCGGATGAAACCCCCCTCTGTTCACAGGCCTCCTTCAGCTCCTGAATACCTCCGGTCCTTATAATCCGGTAAATTGTTGTATCTTGCTGTGAGGTATCTTCTGGATCGGTATGGGGGGACAACGTTTCTTCAGAAGGGAGACCTTCGGTATCAGAAAAGACCGTAAAGGGAAGAAAGAGCAGTAAAAACAGCAGTATTGTTAGGATAAAACGGGGATATACCATATTTTAACTATTCGTCATTACTATAGTATTCCTGGATGCGTTTTTTTATCTTCCGAAAGGCCTTTCCGCGATGGCTGATTTGGTTTTTCTGGTTATCGGTAAGCTCCGCCAGGGTCCTACGGTACCGGGGTATATAAAACAGGGGGTCATACCCGAACCCGTTTTTTCCCCTGGGAGCATAGGTAATAGTTCCTTCCACTTTACCTTCCTCCACCGCATATTTTTCTTCATCAAAGTAAAATACTGCTATGCATATAAACGAGGCTTTCCTGTTTTCAGGAGGGACGCCCTGAAGTCGGGATAAAAGCAGATTATTGTTCTGTTCATCAGTTGCATCCGGACCAGCGAACCTGGCCGAGTACACTCCGGGCTGCCCGCCCAGGCGGTCCACTGCCAGTCCGGAATCATCAGCCAGCGCCGGAATAGAATATTTTTGGTATACCTGCCTGGCCTTAATGAGCGCATTCTCCATAAAGGTGCTTCCAGTCTCATGTATGGTTCCCTTAAACCCCATACTGTGGAGGTCCACTATTTCTACACTGCTGAGAGATAGTATTTTCTTAATTTCGTATACTTTGCCTCTGTTTTTGGAAGCAATAATTATTTTGTTCAAACTCCTTCTCTCCTGTTGTCAGATTATTCGATGTAGGTATCCTTGTTAACAGCCAAATTTTTGTCCACTTTGTCAACAAATTCTTCTTCACAGGCAGCAAAAAGCGGGGATACCTCCAGGCTGTATTTGGGCATTCCCTCATGGTCTCTGGGTACGTCTATACCCGCATCCTCCAGCCATCTTGCATAAAGGAGAACCTGGTCACGGTACACAGTTTCTGGAGAGTCGTCCCCGCTCCTGTTTTTAAGCGGAGAAAACTCCTTCTGTCTTTCTACCTCCATAATCATTGTCCTGGAAGCAAGCTTCAGTGCATCAAATATAAAGCTCTCTATTTTGTACCCGCAGGGTCTCTGCGGTTTAATGGTATTTCCATGCTCGTCCACATGTGGTACTTTTTTATAAGCAAGATGAAAGGGGAGCTTCAACTCCCCGGCTGCCACCTCCTGGGCAAAATCCAGACTGATCATATGGATAGCTATATTGCCTGCCATCAGAGTTTTTGCTGCATCACCACCCTGTTCAAGATGTACACTGAAAAGCTCCGAATACTCCACCAGTGCTGTCCTTCCATCCTCTCTTACAAAAACCCCCATTTTTTCCGAGGGGTCCTTTTTTTTGACACCTTTGGAAGACATCTGGCAATCGCCCAGTGCATGATAGCCCACATATACGGGGTCCAGAACTCTCACCAGCACATTGTCCACCTGAAAATAGAACAACTCCTGTGCACCCATTTGATTCAGCCAGTGAAAACTGCCTGAGTTCTTCAGGGCACCAAAAACACCACCGTGACCGTTGGGGCTCAGAAAAACCCTATGCTTTTCCGCAAGAAATATTTTACCTTCCTGGTCAATTGCAGGATTCATTCCCTGCTCTATAAACCGCACATATCCGGGATCGAGCCCGAAGAAGCCATTGGACTTAAAAAAATCAATGGTCTGATCTCTATTGGTTTTACTGACCATGATTATCCATGGTATTTTAACGCTGTATTTCCTCTGGGCTGCCAGAATCTTTTCGGCAAGCACCTGGAACAGGCTTTTTTTCTTCACCGGAGTAACCGGATAAGTGCCCTTGGGCGCATCTATCCCCAGTCTGGTGGACTGTCCCCCGGCTGCAGTGAGAGCTGCTGCTTTAGAGCCGGAAATTAAAGAGGCCCCTTTCCTTTCTGCTTCCTTTCTTCTTTCCCTTTCAGCCCCGCTTTCCGGAACATGTATCACCTCCGGTGGTGAAACATACCTGGCAGCAGCTTTTTTTTCTTTTATAAGGGGCAGGGCTTCCCTGATAAGGACAAAGTCTATTTTTTCAAGGTCGCTCACCAGCAGATCTTTCTGCTGTTCGTTCAGCTGTTCCCAGAATCTCAGCAGATGCTCCTGACCATGCCGGTACACCTTATCAATTATTTCCTGTTCGTGGACTGTTCTTGCTTTTATCATGGTGCGTCTCCTTTTTTCAGAATTTGGTCAGCAATTATTTTAAACTGTTCTCCCCTGTCGAACTCATTTAAAAACATCTCAAAGCTGGCAAATCCGGGTGAAAACAACAGGATATCTCCCGGCGTGGATGAGTTATATGCATCATAAACAGCATCCTTCAAATTATCATAAACCTTGTAATTCTTAAGAATATTTGACTTCAACAGCCGGCTTGTCCCGGTTCCTTTCAACAAAAATACATTTTTCACCCTGCAATTAATTGTCCTGGCCAGTAAAGAGGTCTCCAGCCCCTTGTCTGTGCCCCCGGCAATGAGGTTTATCGGGTCCTGAAAACTGTTTATTGCATGCACAGCAGCCCGGGGTGTGGTAGCTGCAGAATCATTAAAAATACCAACTCCTTTTTTCATTCCTACAAACTCCAGTCTATGCTCCAGGCCCTGAAAACTGCCCACTGCTTCTTTGATTTTCCCTTCAGGTATCCCCTCTACACACCCTACTGCTGCCGCAGCCAGTACATTGTACAAATTATGTTTTCCAGGCAATTTCAACGAGCGTGCATCCATCACCGGTGTTTTCTTTTTTTTATTTCTGTACCATATCTGTTGACCATGAATATAGGTCCCCTCCCCGGTGAAATTTCTGTCAACACCGAAGCTGATGGCTTTACCTTTCAAATGTGGCTTTGCCCTGCAGTAGACCTGGTCTTCCCTATTCAATACCATAATACCATTTTTGTCCTGGTATCTATATATAATTTCTTTGTCCCGAAAATAATCTTCCATGTCGGCATAATAATTAAGGTGGTCCTGCATGAAATTTATAAACACCCCCAGCCTGGGGCTGTAGCATTTGGCAGCTATACCCCCCAGCTGAAAGCTGGAAAGCTCCAGCACCACATAACTTCCAGGTTTTACCATGTCCAGTAAATCCAGCACCGGTACTCTGATATTCCCGGCAACAAGCGCATCGGAACAGGTGGTTTTGATTATGCTGTGAATAAGGGCGGTGGTGGTGGACTTGCCTTTTGTACCTGTAACTCCAATTATGTTTGGAGTAATCTTCCGGACATTGTCTACAAATATTCCCACATCCGTATCTACCCTGATTCCTTTACTGTATGCATACTTCAGGTAGGGAGAATCCCCTCGCACCGCCGGGTTTTTAATGACCAGGTCCGCTCTTTCAAAATCCCTGTAACGGTGCCTTCCCAGCACCAGTTCAACATTACTGGTATTTACCAGCCTGTCCAGGCTGTGTTTAAGCTCCTGTGCTGTTCTGAGATCGGTTATAATTACTTCCTGATTCTTTTTTAAGAAATAATTGGCTGCTCCCAGCCCCCCGCCGTGCAGTCCCAGCCCCATTATCAAAACTTTCTTTTTCTTCCTTTCAGACAACAGCTCTCCCCCCGGGTAGGTAGTATGCACCTATTTGAATACCAGTCTTTATCTCCCTGTCCCTGTTGAATAATTGGTGAACACGGTGTGGTGACAAGCGTGAAAAACATATATAC
>JBMCUI010000217.1:0-4065 GCA_048622675.1 Spirochaetota bacterium
CATCTTTTCTCTAAAGCGGTCTTTTACTTCATCCGGAAGTTTCTTGAAAGCGCGGTCAAAGCGAGGGGAGCGTATTATTTTCATTTATTAAGTTCATCGAGGAAATTTTCCAAGTTTTCTGACACCTTTATTTTGCCTTTTTCGAAATCCTTTTCAACTTTCTTTTCCTCATCCTGCCATCGCTTTGACCAGAACCATGCCTGGTTGCGATCTATGGTCTCAACAGGTTTTATAAGGATTCCATTGTCTTTTATTTCAAAATTTATAAGGTCTCCTTCTTTTATATTAATTTTTTTTCTTATGGAGGCGGGAAGGGTTATTTGGTAGTTGCGCTGAACTTTTGCAATATTAGACATTATTTTTCTCCGAAAAAACAAATTTACAAAATTCCTAATCTCAAAATAAAAATAGAATAATTGAAATGTCAAGGTAAATCAAGGGAGGATTTTGATGCTCTTTCATGGAGCTCATGAGTTTTGGGTTTACTGAAGGAGAATGGTTCTTATCTGGAGCTTTCCAATAAACTATCAGTTGCTGCATTTGCTGTATCCACTCCAGTGGTATTTGACATAAAATATGATATAAAACGGGATTTTCATCCACTTGGAATAACCGGATATGCCATGGTAATGGAAGCTATTTATGAATTTCCGGTGGATATTGGATGCATTGTGTATCCTTCTTTTAGTTGATAGATTCTTGTAACGGCGAGAAAAACAAAAGCAAGGATAATAAATAACACTGAAAGCACTAAGTAAAGCCAAAAGCCTGCGGGGTCTCCAGGTATGTCATAGCGAATTGGTTTTATCACTTCTGCCAGCGCAAGAAGACTCAGGATTCCTGCACCCAAAACAAACAGAGCCGAAACTCACATAAGTCCCACTGGATGTCGGAGAAGGGCCATGCTATTATAGTTCAATGCGCACCAAATCGTGGAGGGTGTTTGTTTGCAGTCCCTATATTAACGCGGAGTATCCTGGTCCGGTGCAGACTCAGGTACGATCTGGTCCCATTCAACGCTTAATGTGCCCAAAGGCTCACTCCCTGCCTGTATGGTGCCGTACCGGGTCATATCAGCATCAAATACTAATGGTATGGGGACAGAGATAGTATCAGTAGTCATTTTCAATGTATTTTTATCCGTTTTTTGCACAAATGCTTCTGCAAGAATGGTGATCTGAAAGGAAGCTATGCTTTCTTCCGGGTCCAGCATTACAGCGCCGGTAAACGCGGGAATGTTGCTGGCTGAAACGTTGAGTGTACCCTGGTTGCTTTCTGCCGGGTAGTAATAAATATAGGAGCTGTCTTCGAAGGTACCAGAGAACTGATATTCAAACTTGCTGTTCAAGGAGAACGGTGCAGCAAATTGGGCAAATGTTATTTGCGGTTCTGTTTCCGGATGCGAACGCTCGTCCACTATCTCACCGGAGGCGGAAAATTGTACGGTGCCATCTACATCAGGACCAATATCGCTGCATGTGCCAGAGATGGTTAGCTCGCCTTTCCACAGCGTCAGGGGAACCAGATTGCTGTCACGGTCATCCACGCTCACCATGATATAGCCGGTGCAGTCTGTGCATCCGGTGATATCGACAGCGATTTTATACTCGTCCCAGCTTTCCACACTGAGCTGGTCACAGCTGATGAGCTCGCTCCCCTGGGGCTGGTCACATTTCCAGGCCTGCCCGGATTTCTGTCCGAAGTCACCCAGAATTTCCAACTTGGCGGTTTGTTCAACCGGGTCGACCACTGCATTTAGACCGGTTATGGTGGGCAGCAGACGCAGGTCGAACTGGTCCTGAGAACCGTAGTTTTTTGGGATCATAATCAGTTCCGCCTGCTGCCACCAGCTTCGGTATTTGAATTCATCTATTTCATAACCAAGTGTCTGCAGACCGTCAAAAGAATCGGTCAGGCCCCAGGGAATGAGCGGTGGGTTTTTGGGTTCGAAGCGTTCATTGTCAGAGAACATGCATGTATATAAATAGTTGGAGGCCCGTATCGCAGCTTCATTGGCAACACGCAGTGTCCAGCCCAGGTAAGAAGCCACGTTTTTATTTTCAATGAGTACCTTGGGAAGGGGAGGCAGTTCCGGCGGGGGATTGTTGATGGGCCGGAAGGCGGAATAACAGGCATCCATATAAACCAGGCTGTAATCAGGAAAACTGGAGACATACGTATCAAAAAACCGGTCGGTTACAAAGTAATACGTATCTTCAGATACCCAGGGGTCTTCATTCCCTACAACATATACACCACGTCCCAGCACCACTCGGATGGACTCGAAATCGCCGTTTATCTCATACGCCAGGTCCTGGTCGGTATTGCGTTTATCATTGGTGCCGATAGCGGTATATCGGGTGTTGTTCCAATTAATGAGATCTCCGTGGGTGTTTATATGCACCAGGGAATAACTGCCCAGTGTTTTAAAAAACTCCACTCCTGCATAATGTAGATGTTTGACCTGCTTGGTACTGTATTGGTGGTAGGGCAAAACTCTTCGGAATAAAGGGTATAAGCTTAACCCTCTTTCTTCTTGAGGTCCTCTTCTTTCTGTTCAATCTTCTTTTCAAGCTCTTCGATTTCCTGGAGAAGAGCTTTTATCTCAGGGGTGGACTTAGATACTGTATTCCGACCCTTTTTCACCAGAATTTCATAGACCCTGGTCCCGATTTTAGCAAACCGTTTATGGGCCTGGTTTTCCAGCTGCATCAACTCAAACCTCACTGCTCCCTTTTCTCCGAGCTCTTTTGTTTTCTCCCCTGCTTTTTCGAAAACTTCCCTTGAAGTTAAAAGACCCTGGTTGACAGCCTCTCTTATTCTGTCCAAAAATCCCATGTGGTACCTCCGTGAGGTTATATGTTAATTTTTACTTCTTTGCACTCCCTGAGTATCACTAAAATCACTACAGCAGTACTGCCCATATTTCCCGTCAGCGCGCAATTGGGGCAGGATGATCAGGCAATTGTTAATATAATTTAATTAAAAATGGTATATTGTGCAAATAATTATGGTCTCCGCAAACATTTCAAATTGAGGTTATAAGAAGTTGAGATCATAGCCCAGTGACTTTGCATACCTCACAAAGTGAGAGGGGTAGGGAGCGGTAAAAGTCATGGACCTGCCCGTTCCGGGATGAACCATAGTAAGTTTTTTTGCCACCAGCATCATTCCTTCCGCCTGAGCTGATTTTCTGGCATAGACCGGGTCGCCGATAATCGGACAGCCGATACTGGAGGCATGTACTCTAATCTGGTGAGTACGGCCTGTTTCTGGTATAAACTCTACCCAGGAGGTATCCTCCCTGGAATCTATTACCCGGTAGTGGGTAGTTGCCTCCCTTCCGGTATGACCTGTAGTAAACTTTTTCCGGTGCCTTCGGTCCCGCCCGATTCTTTTATGTATTGAACCCTGGGGCGGCTCCAGCTTACCCTTTACCATGGCCTGGTAGGATTTGTGAATATTTCTTTCAGAAAACTGCCGGGAGATGTGTTCGTGGGCTGCGTTGTTCCTGGCCACTACCAGAAGACCTGAGGTATCCTTGTCCAGTCGGTGGACTATTCCCGGTCTGTTCTCTCCACCCAGATTGGAAAGCTTCTTTTTTTCTTTAAAATGGTATATAAGGGCATTTACAATGGTATCCTCCTGGTGTCCGGGAGCAGGATGGACCGGCATCCCCGGCTGTTTATTTATTACTATAATTGCATCATCTTCATAGAGTATATCCAGAGGGATTTTTGATGATTTCAGGGTGGGTTCCCGGGGGGGAGGGACCCATATCTTCACCAGGTCATCAGGTTTCAGCCGGTAATGAGGTTTGGTTTTTTTTGCATTAACCCGGACAAGCTCACGGCTGTCTTCTATATATTTCTGAATGCAGGAGCGGGAAAGATGCTCCAGTTTTGAGGAAAGGAAAACATCCAGCCTCACTCCACTTTCATGCTGATCAGCAGTAAAAGAGTAGTATTCATATTCATTCGTTTTGTTGTTTTCCAGTTTTTTCTCCGTGTGCAATAACAAGTACTACCAGTATGATGATACCTGCCAGCACACATGAGTCCGCGA
>JBMCUI010000218.1:0-4046 GCA_048622675.1 Spirochaetota bacterium
GTCAATTCCTTTGAGTTTCACCCTTGCGAGCATACTCCCCAGGCGGTGCACTTAATGCGTTAACTTCGGCACAGGTGGATTTAATACCACCTACACCTAGTGCACAACGTTTACAGCCAGGACTACCAGGGTATCTAATCCTGTTTGCTCCCCTGGCTTTCGCGCCTCAGCGTCAGTGACCGGCCAGGTGACCGCTTTCGCCACCGGTGTTCCTCCCGATATCTACAGATTTCACCCCTACACCGGGAATTCCGTCACCCTCTCCAGCACTCTAGCAAGACAGTATCGAATGCAATTTCCGGGTTGAGCCCGGAGATTTCACATCCGACTTGCCTCACCGCCTACACGCCCTTTACGCCCAGTGATTCCGAACAACGCTCGCCCCATACGTATTACCGCGGCTGCTGGCACGTAATTGGCCGGGGCTTATTCCCTGGGTACCGTCATCGACCGGGCAGTTACTCCCAGTCTTATTCTTCCCCAGGAAAAGAGGTTTACAACCCGAAGGCCTTCATCCCGCACGCGGCGTCGCTCCGTCAGGCTTTCGCCCATTGCGGAAGATTCTTAGCTGCTGCCTCCCGTAGGAGTCTGGGCCGTGTCTCAGTCCCAATGAGGCCGACCACCCTCTCAGGCCGGCTACCCATCGTTACCTTGGTAGGCCGTTACCCTACCAACTAGCTAATAGGCCGCGGGCTCATCCTCAGGTGGTACCATGCCGAAGCAGTGGGCACCTTTGGTCATTCTATCTTATGATGAAATGGCTTTATGCGGGATTAACCCTAGTTTCCTAGGGCTGTCCCCCACCCGAAGGTAGATTACCCACGTGTTACTCTCCCGTCTGCCACTCTCACCTGGAGCAAGCTCCAGGCTACCGTTCGACTTGCATGCCTAAAACACGCCGCCAGCGTTCGTTCTGAGCCAGGATCAAACTCTCCGTTATAAGTTTATTATATCCTTGACTCAAATACTCGCAAAGTACTATCTAATTTCTTTTGGGTCTCTCCTCAATTCCTGCTATTTAATTTTCAAAGAACAAAAATTAGTAAAACCACTTATAGCGATAAAAAACCTTGAGCGCTAACTCAAGGCCTTCCACATTTTACCTTGCAGTCTGCAATTTACTTTGACCTTCTACTATAGTCAAGCTTTTTAAATCAATAAGTGATTAAAATTGACCTTAAAAGAACAAGTATCTGCAGGATTTATTTACTTTAAATTGGTAAATGATGTTTCAGACAAACTTTTCAGTGATTCCATTAATAATATACAATCAACCGCTGTACATTTCAAGTGTTTTTTTATTCTATTCACAAAATATATTCTGTCACTGTCTTAAATAATTATATACCCTTTTTGCCGGTGTCAGATAAACGGTACCAGAACCTGTTCATCCGCCATCCACAGCATTATTCTGGTGATATCCACGTCCAGATAGCCAGGTTTCTTTTCTGAATCAGAGTTTATTTTAAAAATACTTTTAATACTTCTTTTACCATCCAGCCTGATGTATATTTGACTTCCATAAATAGTATAAATATTGGCTTTGGAATTGTCAAATATTTTCTTTCCCTCAATCACTCCCTGAGCTTCAAAAACCCTCAGCATATCCAAAACAGCTCTTCTTATTCCGGTGTTTTCCGAATCAACTACTATCCTGTAATCATGAAAATACTCACAGGAAGCAACTGATTTCTTACCAGGGACAATTCTGGCACTTTTTATTTTAAGCTCCCTGTCAAGCTGCCGGTTAAACAGTTCCATAAATGCATCCGTACCTATAGGCTGTTGTGCCACCACTTCTCCTATCTCATATTCCGAACGAAGCCCCAGAGGAAGTGCAAAAGGCACCTTCAGGTAGGGTCTAGGATTAAACCCGCTGGTGTGCTTATAGTTAACTCCCTGCTTTCTGCCTATTCTGGTTAGAAGATTTACCAGGTCCAGGTGAGAGATGAACCTATAAATACCCATCTTTGAAAACTGAAACAAGACCCTGCATTCCTGTTTTTTTCCTTTTTGAACACCAGCACCAAATGGTCCAATTTGAGGTGGCTGCTTCTCCTGGACTGGTCCTGAAACCTGGTTTTTAATTTTTCCGGTGCACACACCGCAGCCGGGACAGATGTCGTAAACGCAGTCCGGGGTAACCTCCCCTTCTTCTGCCTTCTTTTTTTCCCTGCTTAAAAATTTTTTACTTATCCCGCAGTCAATAAACTCCCAGGGCAGCGGTACTTGACGATTTTTAGCTTCCAGATATAACTCCGGGCTTAACCCTGCCTCTTCCATTGCATCCTTCCATAGCTCCAGATTAAAAAACTCATCCCACGAACTGAACCTTTCGCCCTGCTGGAATACTCTGCTTAAAAGGCCCGAAACAGAACGGTCTCCCCTTGACAGGACGCCTTCAATCATACTCATTCCGGGGTCCTGAAACTTGATTTTTATTCTGGAGCGCCTGAATGTTTTTCTTAAATCACCTATAATTTTCTGAGCTTTTTCCAGCTCCAGCTGTTTTTCCCTCTCAAATGGAGTATGGGGTTTGGGGATGAATACACCCACATTTACATTTATGGAAAGACCACTGAAGTTTTTTTTCAATTCATTGATCAGCCCTGCTATATCGGCCTGTTCGTTCTCAGCCATGGGAAGACCAATCATAAAGTAGAGTTTTATCAGCCTCCAGCCTGCCTTAAGTGCAGAATCTATAAGAGTGTGGAGCTGGTGGGTGTCTACTGATTTATTGATTCTCCTTCTAATCAAAGGGTCTGCACTTTCAATTGCAAAGGTGAGGCCGGATTTCCTCACTGCTCCGGTCATTCTCAGAACATCCTGATTTGCACTGTTTACTCTGAGGGAGGGCAAAGCCACGGAAATATGCTGTTCTGAGAAAAAGCTGTTTATTAAGTAAACCAGCTGCATCAGCTGTGAATAGTCCCCTACACTTAGAGAGAGAAGGGAGACCTCATCATAACCGGTATAACGAAGCGAGTGCTTTATCAGCTCCAGGATATTTTGTACGCTCCTCTCACGCACCGGTCTGTAGGTGTACCCAGCCTGGCAATAGCGGCATCCGGTTGTACAACCCCTGCTTATTTCAAATGCCAGCCTCTCCTGTACCACCCCGGTAAGGGGAACAAGCTGCTTTACAGGATAGGGCAGCACTTCCAGGTCCGGTTCAATTCTCCTTTTTATATGTTTGGCTACTTTTGGTACTACATATACGCCTTGTCTGCAGGCAGGATAAAAAGACGGCACATAGGTGAAATCAAACTTATCCAGTTCATGGAGCTTCTTTGTTCTTGGTTCATTTTTTACCATAAGCAGCCTGTCCATCAGCTCCATCACTGCTGTCTCACCGTCACCCAGTACAAATACATCCACAAAATCTGCTACAGGCTCCGGGTTGTATACCGATGCACCGCCGGCGATGACCAGTGGATGGGCCTCGTCCCTCTCGGTGCTCCACAGGGGCACTCCTCCCAGCTCCAGGACAGCAAGTATATTGGTATACAAAAGCTCATACCCGACCGAAAACCCTACAATATCAAAAGCTGAAAGGGGGGTAAATGTCTCCAGAGAATACAGCGGAATGCGATGTTCTCTCAGTACTTTTTCAAAATCCGGCCACGGAGAAAACACCCTCTCGCAGTAGAACTCCTTCCTGGTGTTCACCAGGTGGTAGATTATCTTTACTCCCAGGTTGCACATTCCCACATCGTACAGGTCAGGGTAGCAAATTGCCATTCTCATCTGGACCTTAGAGGGGTCCTTCCTGACCACATTTATTTCATTTCCTATGTATCGAGCGGGCTTGGAGACATAGGGAAGAAAAGGTTCTATCCTGTTAAAAATTGAACCTTTCAATGACGATATCTCCTCATCTCCACATTAAACAGGATTGAAGTGGCTATTATACAGGTCAATAAAAAAGATCCGCCATAGCTTAAAAACGGCAGGGGAATTCCGGTTACGGGCATAATTCCTATAGTCATTCCTATATTTACACAGATATGGAAACTTTATGGAATTTCTTAGATATCGCGGGAGTT
>JBMCUI010000219.1:0-4016 GCA_048622675.1 Spirochaetota bacterium
CAGTATTTTTTTATCATTATCTTTGGTCTAGATTTTAAAAGCAGAATTATCAAGTGTATAATTAAATTAGCTGCAGGAAATTGGGGTGAAAATATGGATGAAATAAAGCAGAAAAATCAGCATGATATAAAGAAAGAAGGACATCAGGAAAAACCACAACAACAGAAGACCGGACATACTGAAGCTGGTGCCAGTGAAAAATCAACAAAAATAGATGAAAGCCAAAAGTCAACTATAAAGGATAAAAAAGATAAAAAGGAAGATAAGACCGAAAAAATGCAAACAGGAAAGAAAATCCTGGAGTCAATGGATGAAAAAGAAATTGAAAACCTCCTGCTGGCAAAAAAACAGCTGGAGGAGGAGAGAAAGCTTCTGGAAGAGAAGGATAAACTGCTTGCTGAATATGAGGAGCTTTTAAAAAGGAAGCAGGCGGAGTTTGAAAACTACCGGAAGAGGGCACAGAGAGAAATAGAAGAGAACAGGAAATACGCCACGGTGGAAATTGTGCTGGACATACTGAATATTATTGATGATTTTGAGAGAGCTGTTGATTCGGCAAAATCCTCCAGAGATTTCAGCTCGCTCCTGGAAGGAATTGAGATGATACAGGACCAGCTCCACAGTGTGCTGAAAAATAAACATAATGTGGAAAAGATCGAAGCTGTGGGAAAAGAGTTTGACCCCACAATGCATGATGCTATAATGATGGAGGAATCTCCAGATTATACAGAAGATACAGTTGTTGAAGATTTTCAGAAAGGATACAAAATGCACGACCGTATTATAAGACCGTCAAAGGTAAAGGTAGCAAAGGCTGTATCTTCTGAAGAAAAAACAAATCAGAATGATAACCATGATGAAAAAGATAGTAAAACCTCTGAGAAAGGAGAGTAAAAAATGGGCAAAATTATAGGTATTGATCTGGGAACTACTAACTCCTGTGTTGCAGTAATGGAAGGAAATGAGTCCAAAGTTATAACCAATGCAGAAGGACAGAGGACTACACCATCGGTAGTTGCTTTTACCAAAAAAGAAGAAATACTGGTGGGCCAGCCTGCTAAAAACCAGATCATAACCAACTCTGAGAATACAGTTTACTCCATAAAACGATTTATGGGCAGAAGATATGCTGAAGTGAGCAGAGAAAAGGACATGGTCTCCTATAATGTTATGGAAGGAAAAAACGGTGATGTCAGAGTAAAGGTTAGTGCCGGTGAGTATTCACCGCCGGAAATTTCTGCCAGAGTGCTTCAGAAAATGAAGCAGACAGCTGAAGACTACCTTGGTGAGCAGGTTACAGAAGCTGTAATTACGGTACCAGCATATTTTAACGATTCGCAGAGACAGGCAACAAAAGATGCAGGACGAATAGCCGGGCTGGAGGTTAAAAGGATCATAAACGAACCAACCGCTGCTTCTCTGGCTTACGGACTGGACAAGAAAAAAGACGAAAAAATTGCTGTATTTGACCTGGGTGGAGGTACATTTGATATTTCCATTCTGGAGCTGGGTGACGGTGTATTTGAAGTAAAGTCTACCAATGGCAATACCCATCTGGGTGGTGATGATTTCGACCAGAGGATAATAGATTGGCTCATTGCGGAGTTTAAGAAGCAGAGCGGTATAGACCTGTCCAGTGACAAGATGGCCCTGCAGAGGCTTAAGGAAGCTGCTGAAAAAGCAAAAATTGAGCTTTCCAGCGCTATGAGCACCGACATAAATCTGCCCTTTATTACTGCTGACTCCAGCGGCCCGAAACACCTGAATATCACCCTTACCAGGGCAAAATACGAATCACTGGTGGAAGACCTGATCGGTTCCACAAAGGGTCCGTGCGAGGCAGCTTTGAAGGATGCAGGCCTTACAGCAAATGACATAAACGAAGTGATCCTGGTTGGAGGGGCCACCAGGACACCTGCAGTTATTGAAATGGTGAAAAAGATATTTAAAAAGGACCCCAACAAGGGAGTCAACCCTGACGAAGCAGTGGCTATTGGTGCTGCCATACAGGGAGGTATTCTGGCAGGCGATGTCAAGGATGTGCTTCTTCTGGACGTAACCCCTCTGTCTCTGGGTATAGAAACTCTCGGTGGGGTAATGACCAAGCTCATAGAGAGGAATACCACCATACCAACCAGAAAGAGCCAGATATTCTCCACTGCAACCGATAATCAGACTGCAGTTAGTATACATGTACTCCAGGGTGAAAGAGAAATGGCCAAAGACAACCGGACCCTGGGAAGGTTTGACCTGGTGGGTATACCTCCTGCTCCAAGGGGAGTGCCTCAGATCGAAGTAACTTTCGACATAGATGCAAATGGCATTGTTCATGTTTCAGCTAAAGACCTGGCTACCGGAAAAGAGCAGAAAATCCGGATACAGTCCTCCAGCGGTCTTAACGAGGAAGAGATTCAGAAGATGGTGAAAGATGCTGAAGCTCATGCCGAAGAAGACAGAAAGGCAAAGGAAAGAGCAGAGGCAGTTAACCAGGCAGACAGCCTGATTTACCAGACCGAGAAGATGCTGAGGGAGCACGGAGATAAGATTTCATCACAGGATAAAGCAAATATTGAGAAGGAAATTGAAAATACCAGAAATGCCATTAACAGCAACGATGTTTCACAAATAAAGCAGGCTACAGAAGCTCTCACCCAGGCTTCTTATAAGATTTCAGAAGCTATGTACCAGCAGGCTTCTCAGCAGCAGTCAGGCGGCCAACAGCAGACAGCAGGAGCAGGAACCGGGCAGTCTTCACAGGACTCCTCACAGTCAACAGGACAGGAGGGCCAGCAGGGCTCCCAACAGAAGGACGAGGATGTAGTAGACGCAGAATATGAAGTTGTTGATGACGAAAAGAAGAAAAATGAATAAAGAATCATCCAGTTTATAAATGGAGATTTTATTGATAATGAGATTATACCCTATAAGGCTTCCCTTATAGGGTATTTTTAATCAAGAATTGAGGAATAATATGGCTACAAAAAAAGATTATTATGAAGTTCTGGGGGTAGACAGGAATGCCTCCAAGGAGGATATAAAAAAAGCATATAGAAAACTGGCTGTAAAGTACCACCCTGACCGGAATCAGGGAAATAAAGAGGCGGAAGAGAAGTTCAAGGAAGCAACGGAAGCCTACGAGGTACTGGGCGATGACCACAGGCGAAAATTGTACGACCAGTATGGACACGAAGGAGTCAAAGCCGGAGCTGAAGGAGGTTTCCAGGGATTTAGAAGTACTGCTGATTTCGAGGATCTATTTGGAGGATTTTCAGATATATTCGGAAGAGATATTTTCGAAGAGTTCTTCGGGTTCGGCGACATGTTCGGCGGCCGTACCAGGACCAGAGGCACCTCCACAGGAACAGGAAGGAGAACGGGTGCTGCAAAAGGTTCTGATATCCGGTATGACCTGTATCTTACCCTGGAAGAGGCTGCATTCGGGAAAAAAGCTGAATTGAATGTACACAGGAGCGAGAAGTGCTCCGAATGCGGTGGTACCGGGGCTAAACCAGGTAGTGGAAGTGTCACCTGTCCCTACTGTGGTGGAACAGGACAAATAAGAAGGTCCCAGGGGTTTTTTACCATAGCATCGACCTGTCCCAACTGTAAAGGCTCCGGCAATATGATCAAAGATTACTGCTCAGCCTGCCGTGGAAACGGAGCAGTCAGCAGGAACAGGAAGGTAGTACTGGATGTAGAGCCTGGAGTTGAAGATAATAATGTACTGAGGTTGAAAGGCGAGGGCAATGCAGGTACAGGCGGCGGGTCCAGCGGGGACCTGGTGGTGTTCATACATCTGAAGCCTCACCCTTACTTTAAGAGGAAGGGAAACGATGTTCTGTGCGCAGTTTCCATTGATGTATTCCAGGCCATTCTTGGTACAGTAATAAAAGTGCCTACTCTGGATGGGAAAAGAGTCAAAATAAACATCCCCCCAGGCACCCAGAGCGGGAAAACTTTCAGATTGAAGAAAGAAGGAATACCCCATCTGAAGGGATGGGGTAGAGGGGACCAGC
>JBMCUI010000220.1:0-3932 GCA_048622675.1 Spirochaetota bacterium
TCTGGTAACTACACTGAGCCAGCTGTCTATCCACTGCTTTCTTTTTTTCTTGATGGTGAAGGTGTCAATCATCAGTGTCTTGTCCGGTTTGAGTGCATATTCAAATGAATCAGGAAGCTTTACATTTGGGTTTACCGGAAACATCCAGTTGGTGAGGGGTATTTCTTTCTGGAAATCCTCAGTCAGGGTAAAATCAATGAATTTCTTTGCTATAGCTGTATGTTCAGCACCTTTCAGGACCCCCATCCCTTCGATCTGCATATAGTTGCCCTGTTCAAAAATCATGGCCCTGTACCTGGTAGTATTTTCAAATTCCACATGGTAGGCAGGGGAAGTGGTGTAGCTCAGCACCATGGGGGCTTCGCCGCTGGTAAAAAGCCCGTATGCAGTATCCCATCCCTCGGTTATGGTAAGGATGTTCGGATTCAGCTTTTCCCAGAAATCAACGTAGTCTTCTCCATACACCGAAATTGTCCACAGCAGGAACCCCAGCCCAGGGCTGGAAGTCCTGGGGTCTTCCAGGATGATTTTATCCCTGTATTCCGGTCTGAGCAGTCCGTTGAAGCTTTTGGGTGGGTCCTGAATTTTTTTGGAGTCATAGCAGATGGCAAAGTAGCCGTAGTCAAAAGGGGTGATGTGATGAGTTTTGTCGAAGACCAGCTTTTCCGGAATCAGCTTCAAATTAGGTGATTTGTAAGTGATTAGAATATCAGCATCCAGGGCTTTGGCGAGCAGGTTGTTGTCCACCCCCACTATAATATCGGCCCTGGGGTTTTGTTTTTCCAGTATAGCCCTGTTCAGCACCTGGCCGGCATCTCCTACTGAAATGAGCTGGACATCTACGTTGTACTTCTTTTCAAACTTGGGAACGATCTTTGGCCCCGGGCCCCATTCAGCTACAAAGGAGTCATACACATAAATTACCAGGTCAGGCTCTTCTGCCATTACTGTGGTGAATGTCCCTACCAGAACCATTAATATGACTGCTAATGTAAGTATTCGGGATAGCTTCATTTTAACCTCCATGAAATTGGTATTTGCCAGGAGGGGAGGGCCCTGGAGACTATACTCGATCAGGCTGGATCCGGGAGGTTATACTGCTTACATACAATACCGAGCCGTTACGCCGGTAGGAAGGTCAACTGCAACCTAACCTTTCTGCCGGTGAAACTTGCCTGCCCTGCCCCATGGTGCTGGTGTATCCAGGTAGTGGTAGAACTTCACCCGTACTGATCCCCGCATCTGATAGATAATGTGGACCTCTGGATTTCAAAAGGTTGATTGTGTTTTGAGGAGCGCTGGCTGGTTTGAGGGCAGGTATTGTTCTACCGTATAAGGTACGTACTTTTGTGTTGCAGGTTGTGGTATTTTTATAAACCATAATTCCCTCCGCCGGTATTACCCGGATCAGGTTCAAAGGGTATAATCTCAGGCTTAATGCCACCCCTCTGGGTTATATAAAATATATTTCCCCGTTTCCGGATGGTCAATAGAATTTGTCATGGTTAACATGTTGGAAAAAAATTAGTTGCTATAATAACAGTTTCTTTTTATTCTTTTTTAAGATTTACATTGGGATTCATTTATTGCCAAAAATATTCGAATGGTGAGGATATAAATTCTTCTTTTTCTCAAACGAAGGAGACCCTCTTGAACCTGTATACGTTCATGTGAGAAAAGGTCAAAATATTGCAAAGTTTTGGGTCTCTCCTGAAGTCAAGCTTGCAACCTCCTGGGGAATGAGTTCCCAGGAATTAAACATGCTCGAGGAGATTGTGGTCCAACATAAACAGCAAATCATGGAGAAATGGAATGAGTACTTTTACCATTGATGCACACGCACAGAAAGTGTGGTTTGATGCTGATAACATGTGGATCTTATTTACTGATGGCAGACAACTTGCTGTGCCATTAGCATACTTCCCACGCCTTAAAAATGCTACTCCAGAAAAGAGAATGAAGTATGAGATTAGCGGTGGTGGAACAGGTCTTCATTGGGATGATCTTGATGAAGATATAAGTGTTCCAAACTTACTAATGGGTTACTATGATCGAAGAGCCGTATAATGGAGCACCAAATCTATAAAAAAGTCAGCTTTGAAATACTCCGACTATTTGTAATGAGTCCACATTCTTATTATTTTTATGATCTTTTCATTTTCGAGCACTTGATATACGAGTCGATGTCGGATATTGATTCTTCGTGAATAAGCTCCTGAAAGATCTCCAACTAACTTTTCAAATGGAGGAGATTTCTGATATGGATTTTATTTTAAGATATCCAGCAGCGCTTCAACATTTTTCCTTAAGCCGGATCGGGATATTTTTTTAGCATCTTTTAAAGCTTGTTTGGTGTATACTAGTTTGTATTTCACCATTCAACCTTTTCGGAGCATTCTTTAACAGTTGCGGCCAGTCCTTCCTTGATTGACTCTCTCATTCCGGGAATCGAAAGTAAGTAAAGGGTCTCTTGAATTGATTTCCAATCATCTTCAGCAATTAGCACTGCTGATCCATTTTTGCTTGTTATTTGTATTGGTTCATGTGAGTTTAAAACATCTTTGACTAATCGATATAAGTTTTTTCTGGCTGTTGTAACATTTATAGTATCCATTCTTCGCTCCAATGTACGTTATTGCGTACATCTAAATAGTAAAGTCAAAATCATATGCTGCCAATAAAAATGGTAACAAGAGCTACCTTATAGTTAAAAGCTGTACTCCAGGCCTCCGGAGGCGGAAATGTTCCACCCTTTTTCAAATATTTCGTTTGAATGCCTGTAGGCCCCGGAAAGCTTCCCCACCAGGTACCATTCGTCATTGGTAGTATAGTCAAATCTCACCTCAGCGCCTGTGGTTGCTATCTTCAAGTTCTGACCGGTACGTGTTCCATCCTCTGCCAGAGCGTCTCTTTCCAGGTAATACTTGCAGCTCAGGTAGGGGGTCAGCTGGATGTTGTGTTTTCGAGTGGGACTCAATGCCAGGGAGAAGTCCGCAGTACCCTCAATGCTGGTCTCGGTGTTGCTTTCAAGGACCGCCGGAGTCTCAGTTTCGATATACCTGTTGGCATTGGAAAGCCTGAGTTTCAGGGCCGTTTGAAGCTTCCAGTCAACGAAGTAGCCCAGAAGCCCGTCAGCAGTTCCTTCCAGTTTGAAAAGATAATCATTACGTTTCTGATCAGCAACGTCCCCTGTTTCCTCGTAAATGGGATAGTCATACCAGCTTTCCCATCCTCCTTCCAGGCTCAATCCATACCCGTGGCGTACAGATGGCCTGTATTCGAAGCCCAGCTGTGCGCCCTGGTAGAACACGTCTTCAATATCTTGGGGCTGCATGAAGATACGCCCTTTGTATGCCAGGTAAGGCTCCAGTTTTCTTCTGCCCCTCTGGATGATATATTTCGTCTTCCACTGGGGCCTGAAATACTCCGAGTATATGCCCGTTCCCCACAATGAAGAGTCGAATCCTGCTCCGAGAATGATGGTGTTGTTTCCGGCAGGCAGGCCAGCCTCCACGCTCAAAGACTCCTGGTCATCAATCTGCTGGACACCTAAAAAATAATTGCTCAGCGAAACACTGGAGCTGACTGCCAGGTACCCTCCTGCAGTAAGCGGTTTTCGCCATCCCAGCAGTCCGTTGATGTCAAAGCTTCCCAGGTAATCGGCTGGAGCTTCCTCCTGGGAATACACCACTCCCCTGGCGTATCCTCCCAGTATCACTGTGGGAGGATAATTCTCAGCATATACCCTGGTAATGCTACTCAAACATAGTAAACTGAAAATTATAACTGAAACTTTTGTACCCAAGTTCCGCCGGCTCATAGAAACCTCCTATTATTGTAGTAGAATATTTACTGCAGCCATCATTGTAAGCTGTCTTTTTAATAATATCTGGCCCACATAACCTGTTTTGGCGGTTTAAAAGGCCTGTCAC
>JBMCUI010000221.1:0-3928 GCA_048622675.1 Spirochaetota bacterium
GGCAAGGAGTAAAACCGGAAAGTGCCGGTTGAGCAGCAGGAGTTCAGCAACGTATGAAAAATAAGAAGAACAAGAGGATACCTGATTTATTTTGATATGTCCTGTTATTTGACCGGCACTTACTCCCCCTTATTCTTCCCTTTTTAATATGTGGGTCTAAGCATTTTACTATTATCTTGGCAGGGAATATTTAATAAATGGGGATACCGATGGACGATCTGTTATTAGAGGTAAAAGATGTGTCCAAGACCTTTGACGGTGTGGTACATGCGCTGAATAGTGTGAGTATAACCGCCCGGCGAAATGAAATAGTAGGAGTTGTGGGAGAAAACGGTGCCGGGAAGTCCACTCTGATGAAAATTCTGGTGGGTGTTTATTCTCCGGACAGTGGAGAGTTGTATCATAAGGGGGAGAAAGTCCCTTTTCCTGCCAATCCCAAAGAGGCGGCACAATGGGGAATTTCTATCGTTTACCAGGAAAACGGGGTGATACCATGGTTGAGAGTGTACCAGTTTCTTTTTCTGGGCCATGAGGACAGGTATATAAAATTCTCCAAATTGCAGAAGGATTTAATGAAGGGGCAGGCCAGGGAAATACTGGAGGAGCTTCATGTAACCTGCGATGTTGACAATTTTATGCATGAACTGCCTCTTTCTACTCAGAAAATGGTTGAAATAGCAAGGGCCATCCTGGGTGTACGATTGGAGAGCAAGGATACTGACACTACACCGATTATTATACTCGATGAGCCTACCTCGCCCTTAACCGACGAGGAATGCAAGGAATTATTCAGAGATCTTTTAAATATGAAAAAAAACGCTTCTTTCATTTTTATCTCACATATCATACCGGAGGTAATGGAGTTCACTGACAGGGTGCATGTACTGCGGGACGGGAATCTGGTTGCCAGGTATGACCTGGCAAGGGAGAAGATGACAGAGGAAGATCTGTTCAGAGCTATCGTTGGCCGAAAATCTTCCGAGTATATTTCCAAAGGAGAAACCCGTGAGTTCGCCGGCAGGGAAGTAGTGATGAAAGCAGTCAATATGACCAAAGAGGGACACTATTACGATGTAACTTTTGAACTGCAGAAAGGCATGTGCATTGGATTTTTCGGTCCGGCTGGGTCAGGTAAAAGCAAGATAATACGAACTATTGCCGGGCTCATCAGTTTTGATAAAGGGGAGCTTTATGTAAAAGGCGGGCAGCTTGACCCCGACGAACTCCCTCACACCAGGTTGAGCAAAGGTATCGGGTATTTCTCAGGTGAGACCGGGAAGGAGCTGTTTCTTAACTGGAACATTGCAAAGAACATCTCCATAATCAATATGGAAAAAATATTGGGAAGGCTTATTCCGGTGATAAATTTCAACGCCGAGAAGAAAATGGCCGAAAAAATAGTGCAGAAGCTGGAGGTGAAGGCCCCGGGTGTGAATACAGAGTGCTACTCGCTAAGCGGTGGTAATAAACAGAAGGTTTCTGTGGGGAGATGGCTTGAGCGAAATCCGGATATACTGCTGCTGGATGATCCCACTATTGGTATAGATGTGGGAGCAAGAGAAGACATCTACGAAGTACTGCTGGAGATGAAAATGAACGGTATATCCATGGTCCTGGTGAGTGACGAGCCAAAGGAATATTCCATCCTGTGCGACAACATAATGTTTGTTATGGATGGGAGGACTCAGAAAGTTATGGGTTCTGAGGAGTTCAAAAAGGTGATAGCAACATGAAACAACTATCCCCAAAAAAGAAGTTGTTCTCAGACATAAAGCAGACGCTGATGATGCACCCGGTAATTCTGGTACTGGTTACCCTGTTTGTGATTTTTACCACTATATACCCTGAAAGGTTTCTCAGTCCCATCAACGTCAAGACCATGATCAGGCAGTTTGTAACGCTCATTCTGTTTGCACTCGGCCCTTCATTCGTGGTGGTGACCGGCTCTCTGGACCTTTCTTACGTGGGTGTGTGGATGCTGGGTGGAGTTATGGTGTGGCTGTGCATGCCGGTACTGGGGATGTTCGCAATTTTTATGATCCTGGTGGTGGGGGTAGCAACCGGAGTTTTTATCGGGGTGGTTCAGACCAAAGCGAAAATACCCTCGTTTATACTAACCTTGAGTTTACTGGTAACCTATACAGGCCTCACAGCCCTGCTGGCAGGGGGGTATCCCCGATCTGTTCAAGGTTACGAGTTTATAACCGCAACCCTGCTGCCGGTTATTCCTACTACCTTTTTATGGTCCCTCCCTATAATTGCAGCTGCTGTTTTTGTCATGAAGTCTACCAGAATAGGTGTGTATTTCTGTGCCATTGGATCGAATGAAGAAGGCGCCCGATTGGCTGGAATTAACGTGGACAAGAACAAAATACTTGCTTTTACCATAAGCGGGATGTTTACAGGTATTGGAGCGATGATCCTGTTCCAGCATCTGGGTGGATCAACCCCCGTAGAACTCAAACTGAACACTCTGGTATGGCCGCTGGTGGCTATTGTCCTCGGTGGAACACCACTGGCAGGGGGCAGCGGTGGCCCTCAGAGAACCATACTCGGTGCCCTGGCTTTTACTGTTTTTTATCGCGGTTTGTACCTTTCAGCATTGCATCCCTACTCCATAACACTGCTTGTGGGAATGGTGTTGATTGTTTCCATTATAGTGAGCGCCCGAGGGTTGAGAGGAGTGACAATCACGTGATGCGGGAATAAAAGGTGATGAAAACAATGAGCTTTGACCATGAATGGCTTCGAAGAAACATGACCACAGTAGGGCCTATAATATTTGTGATAGTGGTTATAGCGGTATTTCAGGTAATAAATCCCTCATTTCTCAGGTACCAGGGAATAACAGCGTTAGTCTACTCTATGTCCTATTTCTTGATTGCAGCCTGCGGGTTGACTCTGGTCATAATGATCGGCTCCTTTGATTTTTCAGTGCCGAGCCTGTTGAAACTCTCGGCCCTGGTATGCGTGCTATACATCGAAAAGATAGGGCTGCTGGTGATCCCTGTGGCCTTGCTCATCTGCCTGGGGTTCGGCTTTATAAATGGAGTGCTTCTGGCCAAGTTCAGGGTCCCTTCTTTTCTGGCCACACTGGGTATATCAATTGTTGCCGAGGGCATAGCCCTGTACCTTTCCAGGGGGTTTCTCCGAATAATGCAGAACGAGGTTTTCAGAGACCTTGCCACTACCTTTATAGCAGGTCTGCCGTCTATTTTCTACTGGGGAATAGGTGTTTGGATGCTGAGTACTTTTCTGGCCCTGGGCACGGCTTTTGGAAGGCGAACGTATGCGGTGGGTGGAAACCCCGAAGGTGCCGGGCTCTCTGATATAAACGTTGCACGACACCGAATTTACGTTTTCATGATCAGCGGATTTTTAGCCGGGCTGGCAGGCGTTCTGTACATGTCCCAGATGGGCGGTGGTTCGGTTAACATTGGAGCTGATATGGCCATACCTCTTTTTGCAAGTGTAGTCGCCGGCGGTACAGCCCTCACCGGTGGTGTAGGAGGTCCTCACAGAACCTTGCTTGGAGTAATCATTATTACCTGGATTCAAGCCGGAATGTCGATGCTTGCCATAGGAAACGATGTTCAGATGGTAACCTTTGGGCTCATCGCTATAGGTATGAGTATAGCTACTATAGACAGGAAAAGGATAAAAGTAGTTAAGTAGAATCAGGTTTTTGCACGTTTGTTTGCAAAGAAACCCCTGTCCGGGGGTGGTTTTCAGGTGTCCTGAAATGCTTCTGGAATAATTTCCGTAAAGTGAAAAAAAGCCATGTACCGGACAGTAAAAAGGTAGCAGCTTCAGCAACAGGAAAAGCGTACCATAGACCGTCCAGACCAAACAACTTCCCCAGAATATACATGAGCGGCAGAAGGAGTATTATGCTTCTGGAGAAATTGATAAAAAGGCTGGGCAGGCC
>JBMCUI010000222.1:0-3926 GCA_048622675.1 Spirochaetota bacterium
GTATAAAGCCGTCTTTTGCTCTCAAAGCATCCAGATATGCGGGGGTGCTGGTGGAAGCTCTGGTTAAGTATGATTATTTCAGGCTGGAGAGTGGAAAGAACTTTGACATACCGGTGGAAAATATCAGTGCCGGGGGGCTGTTATTCAAGCTGGAAAATCCAAAGTTAAAAAAATATCTTATTAAGAACACTGCATTGCAGATGTCCTTACTTTTTCCAGCCAGGCAAATTGAGGCAAGAGGAGTGATATGCCGCATTCAGGAAAACAATTCGGAGTATGGAGTACAGTTCCAGGAAATAAACCAGACAGATATGAAATATATTGATGATATTGCTAACAGAAATATCCCCCTGTAGTGCCGGATTGCGGTATTGCACCAGTAAATCGCAGCCTACAGGTATACAACATTTCCTTTTTTATAATTGGGGTTTAGATTTCACCAACCAGGAGGGTACTCATGGCAGCCAAGAACGATTTGCAGCTGAACAGTATGATCGGCAATGGGTCCATATTCGAAGGAAAATTTTACATTGATGGGTCGCTGGAAATTAACGGCAGGTTCGAAGGTGAAATAAAAACCAAAGACCAGCTGATAGTAGGAGAAACCGGCAAGGTAAGAACAGATATTTTTGCAAAAAAGGTGATAGTTGGAGGCACAGTGATAGGAAACATTGAAGCTGAGGAGGATGTTTCCCTGCTGTCTACCGGCAGAGTGCTGGGAAACATAAAAGCTCCCCGGGTAACAATAGAGGAAGGGGTAGTGATCAAGGGTGAAATATCCATCAATTCAGGCCAGAAAAAGGATATCCAGAGCATTATCGAAGAATCCTTTCATACAGGACCCAAACTGGATAACTTGTTGCAAGATAATACACATACAAAAGAACAGCAGCCCTCTGGGGAGCAGACAGAAAATGCACGAGCTCAAAAACAAAGCTGAAATAGAATATATTCGCCAGGCCTGCAGGATAGTGGCACACCTGCTGGAATATTTTCATGAGATTGCCAGGCCGGGGGTAACCACAGAATGGCTGGACCAGAAAGCTGAAGCGTTTATTCGCAGGCACGGTGGTGAGCCTGCATTTAAAAATTACAACGGGTTTCCTTCATCTATATGCACCTCGGTAAACCAGCAGGTAATACATGGAATACCGGGAAAGTACGTTCTTAAAGAGGGGGACCTGTTGAGTATAGATGTGGGAGTAAAAAAGTCAGGCTACTATGGCGATGCTGCGGTCACCATACCGATTGGACAGATATCAGCAAAGAAGCAGAAACTTGTCACAACCACCAGGGAAGCATTGTTCGAAGGAATTAAACAGGCAGTTGAAAATAATCATATAGTAGATATATCCGCTGCTATTCAGGAGCATGTTGAGAAAAAAGGGTTCTCAGTAGTCAAGGATTTTGTGGGACATGGAGTTGGCAAGAAACTGCACGAGGAACCACCTATTCCCAACTATCGAACTCCGGGCAGAGGACCAAAGCTTATTTCCGGGATGAGCCTTGCTATAGAACCCATGGTAAACATGGGGAAGAACCAGGTAAAGATAGAAGAAGACAAATGGACAGTGGTCACCGCTGACGGACTTCCATCTGCCCATTTTGAACATACTATACTGGTAAAAGGCAGCGAGGCCGAAATCCTTACGTTGTATTAAAATACATTCCGGTGCACAACAGACTTGGGTTAAAACAATATCAGAATTGATTTTATTCTGCGGTCAATCAATTTCATTCCAGGGGAGGTCGCATGTTAAATAATGAGTTCAGGATAGTTGATGCCCCTTCCTGTGTGGGAGAAGAGGTAGAGCTGGACGGGTGGGTGAGGCATATTCGCTCCAGCGGGTCCATATTCTTCATGGAAATAAGGGATGGAACTGGTGAGATTCAGGTGGTTGTGGTAAAAGCCGAAGTACCGCCACAGGTGTTTGATGAGTGCTCCCGGATTAAAATAGAGACTTCAGTCAGGATCACAGGTAAGCTGAGAGAAGAAAACAGGGCCCCTGGAGGATATGAAATAACTGCCAGTGACATGGAAGTAATCCATGTACCAGAAGAGGATTATCCGATTTCCAAAAAAAGCCATGGTGTGGATTTTCTTCTGGAAAACAGGCATCTGTGGATCCGTTCCAGAAGACAGCTGAACATCCTCAGGGTCAGAAGTGAACTGGTACGATGCTTGAGAAATTATTTCCATCGACAGGGGTTTGTGCTCATCGATACTCCCATACTTACCGGGTCCGTGGGAGAAGATGCCGGCAATCTTTTCAGCACCAGTTATTTTGACCTTGGCGAAGCTTATCTGGCTCAGACGGGCCAGCTTTATCTGGAAGCAGCAGCAGCGGCTTTTAAAAAGGTATTCTGCCTGGGCCCCACTTTTAGAGCTGAAAAGTCGAAAACACGAAGACACCTGACTGAGTTCTGGATGCTGGAAGCAGAAGTGGCATTCTGTGACAGCAGCATGAATATGGACCTCCAGGAGGATATGATATCAAAGGTACTTTCGGATGTACTTCAGTGCTGTGAGAGAGAATTGAAACAGCTGGGCAGGGATACAGCTATACTGGAGAAAATATCTCCTCCTTTTGTGCGTATTTCATACACTGAAGCGCTTGACCTTCTGGAGAAGAAAGGGTTCGAATTGGAATGGGGGGAGGATATCGGTGGTGATGAAGAAACAGCCCTTTCTGAAAGCTTCGAAAAGCCGGTTTTTATTTATAATTACCCAAGCCAGGCGAAAGCTTTTTATATGAAGCCCAATCCCCGGCAGTCAGAGGTGGTGCTGTGTGACGACCTTTTTGCACCTGAAGGCTATGGGGAAATAATAGGAGGGTCCCAGAGGGACGATGAGCATAATTCACTCTACAGCAGAATAGAGGAGTTTGGCCTGGACCCTGGAAATTACCGGTGGTATCTGGAGCTTCGGAAGTATGGCAGTGTGCCCCATTCAGGGTTTGGTCTGGGAGTAGAGCGGATGCTGGCGTGGATCTGCGGACTCCGTCATGTCCGGGAGGCCATACCTTTTCCCAGGCTTATCAACCGGCTGAGCCCCTGAGCCCAATGGGAAGTGGTAAGTCCCTGAAATAGTTTGGAGCAGTGATAAAACTCCACTCCGTTTTCTTTGGACTGACAGCGATTATCGGAAGAGCAGAAACGGATGAAAGAATCCAAAAAGGTGGGATTCGATGAACGAAGCCCTGGACAGCCTTGAACAGGCGGCGGGTTTCATCAAAAAGCAGCTCAAAAGAGAGATAGATGCGGCTGTCATCCTGGGTTCCGGGCTGGGCAGGGTGTCAGAAGAGGTGGAGGCGAAGACTTCTATTCCTTATGGAGATATTCCCGGTTTCCCTCCTGTGGTGCCCAGGGGGCATAAGGCCCGGATGATAATCGGTACGCTGGAAAAGAAAAGTATACTTATCTTCAGTGGTCGGTTTCATTACTACCAGGGCTACTCCATGCACCAGGTGGTCACTCCGGTGCGGCTGGCCAAAAGACTGGGTGCAGGGGTGCTGATTATAACCAATGCTTCCGGTGGGATTAACAGGGATTATGCACAGGGAGATATTGTGCTGATCAAAGACCACATAAATTTAATGGGGTACAACCCTCTCATCGGGGCACAGCAATTTGGGAGTGTTTTTGTGGATATGTCAGAACCCTACCATCCCGGTTTGATAGAAAAGGCCAAGCAGCTTTCCAGGCAATACCCCCGGATTGGAAAACTCAAAGAAGGAGTGTACCTGGCTGTATCCGGACCAAGCTATGAGACCAGGGCGGAGATATCATTTTTCGCAAAAATAGGAGCAGACATGGTGGGGATGTCTACTGTTCCCGAAGTTATAGCAGCTTCCCAGGAAAAACTAAAAGTACTGGGCCTTTCTGTAATATCCAACATGGCAGCCGGCACCGGCCATCATAAACCC
>JBMCUI010000223.1:0-3898 GCA_048622675.1 Spirochaetota bacterium
GTCTTTTATTTTGTACATCATATATTATAATCGGCTCTCTGGAAGTGCGAAATACGTCTATTCTATTAACAAAATCTGCCATCTGCTCTGCTTTTCCAAGAGTACCTACATACACCCTCGTCCTGTCTCTTCCAGGATGTGTTTTTACCGGAGGAATATGTACACCCCTCGCACTGACTTGAAGCTCCTTATATCCTCCATTTTTTGTCTTAAACCTTACTGTTATCCCCTCAACCTTGCGCTCCCCCGTCCTTCTTTCAGTAAATGCATTCCTTACCTCTTCGAGTTTCTGGTGGTACACCAGATCGCTGTAATGCCTCCCTATTATTTCTTCACGGCTGAACCCCAGTAGTTCCATTACTTCATCACTGACATTCTGGATAATTCCATTAGAGTCAACACTGTAGTACATTCCATACAGGCCCCCCATTTTATGAGTATCCATACCTGCGTTTTTTTGTTTTTCCAATAAATCAAGAAGCAAGGCCTGGTCCAGATAAAACTGTTTCTTTAATCCGGAGGATTCTCTCTTTTTATGTACCAGCAGAGGTACTAATACCTCTACATTTTCCGGGCTTAGCCTGTCAAAACACAGATAATCAAAGTTTTTCAGTAAATCAGGTTTTCCGCTGCAGCCGGATGAAAGGCAGGCAGCCACAGGAGTGAAGTTAAACAGAGCAGGAAGGTTATTATCAATCTCCTTCACAAAACGGCCGGTTTCTTCTGGTGTACTAAAAAAGGAAAATACCACGTAGTTATCAAGCGCTCGATTTTCTGCTTCCAGGAGTTCAAATAGATCCTCCAGTTTTTCAAGGTGCGTAGTGTCGAAAGAAAACTGATAATGTAAAAGGGAGGCTGTTTTGCCTCCCCCGATAAACACAACCTTTAGTCCATTAGTTTCCATATACTTAATTATAGACCTTTTTCAACTTTTTATCACCTGTTTTTGAAAAACTTAACTGGCCCTCTTTCAGATCAACAGAAACTGTAGCACCTTCTTTGAAACTCCCATTGATAATTTCTCTGGCAAGAGGGGTTTCCACCAGATTTTTTATTGCCCTTCTCAGCGGGCGAGCACCGTAGTTGATATCATAGCCCTTATGAGCAATATAGTTCACTGCCTGGTCACTGAAGTGGATATCTATTCCCCTCTCCGATATCCTTTCAGCAAGGTAGCCCAGCTGCAGCCTGGCTATTCCCGCAATATCCTGTTCGCTCAGGGAGTGGAAAACCACAATCTCGTCGATCCTGTTCAGAAACTCCGGCCTGAAGCTCCGCTTTACTATACTCATCACCATATCCCGCATTTCCTGGTAGGATTTTTGGCCGTTTTCATAGTAATCGATAATGTGCTCGGACCCCAGGTTTGAAGTCATAATTATAACGGTGTTTTTGAAATCCACTGTCCTTCCATGCGAGTCTGTAAGCCTGCCGTCCTCCAGTATCTGCAGAAGGATATTGAACACGTCAGAATGTGCCTTTTCTATTTCATCCAGGAGGATGACACAGTATGGTTTTCTTCGTACTGATTCGGTAAGCTGGCCTCCTTCGTCATAGCCCACATATCCGGGGGGAGCGCCGATCAGCTTGGCAACCGTGTGCCTTTCCATATACTCGGACATGTCAAGGCGGACCATATTCTTTTCGTCATCAAACAGGAAATCTGCCAGGGTTCTTGCCAGCTCTGTTTTACCCACTCCGGTGGGGCCCAGAAATATAAAGCTTCCTATGGGCCTATGAGGGTCCTTTATGCCTGCCCTGGCCCTGACTATTGAATCTGATACTGCCTTTACCGCTTCGTCCTGACCTATAACCCTTTTGTGCAGGTGTTCTTCCAGATGTACAAGCTTCTCCATTTCTCCTTTCATCAGCTTTGAGACCGGTATGCCTGTCCATTTGGACACCACCTGGGCGATGTCTTCCTCATCGACCTCTTCTTTCAGCAGACGGGTGGTGCTGCTCTGCTGTTCCTTTTTGCTCAGCTCCTCCAGTTCTTTTTCCAGCTGGATCAGCTTTCCGTATTTCAGCTCAGCAGCCTTGTTGAGGTCATAATTCCTTTCGGCCTTTTCAATCTCGAACTTAACATTTTCAATTTCGCTCCTGAGTTCTCTTAGCCGCTGGAGCTGTTCTTTTTCCTTCTCCCATCTGGAGCGTAAAGAGTTGGTTTCTTCTTTAAGGTCTGCAAGCTGCTTTTCTATCTTTTCCAGCCTTTCCCTGGAGGCTGGGTCTTTTTCCTTTTTTAAAGCCTCCCTTTCTATTTCCAGCTGCATGGTCCTTCGCATGAGTTCATCCAGTTCCACAGGCATAGAATCGATTTCCGTGCGGAGCTTGGCTGCAGCTTCATCTACCAGGTCAATAGCCTTGTCCGGCAGGAATCTGTCGGATATATAGCGTTCACTGAGCACCGCAGCTGCAACCAGAGCGCTGTCCTTTATCTTTACTCCATGGTGAATATCGTATCTTTCCTTCAATCCCCTTAATATGGAAATGGTATCTTCCACCGAAGGTTCTGTGATTAAAGTAGGCTGAAACCTTCTCTCCAGGGCTACATCCTTTTCAATGTGCTTTCTGTACTCATTGAGGGTGGTAGCCCCGATACAATGCAGCTCTCCTCTTGCCAGCATGGGCTTGAGCATATTCCCGGCGTCAATAGCTCCTTCTGCTGCCCCTGCACCTACAACGGTATGCAGTTCATCTATAAATAAAATTATCTTGCCATCTGATTTCTGCACTTCCTTGAGTACAGCCTTCATTCTCTCTTCGAACTCACCCCTGAACTTGGCTCCTGCCAGAAGGGCTCCCATATCCAGGGCTACTATTTTTTTATCTTTCAGTCCTTCGGGAACGTCTCCTTTGACAATTCTCTGGGCCAGTCCTTCCACAATAGCAGTTTTCCCTACTCCGGGATCCCCGATAAGCACCGGATTATTCTTGGTTCTCCTTGACAAAATCTGCATAACTCTCCTGATTTCATCGTCCCTGCCTATAACCGGGTCCAGCTTCCCCTGTTTTGCCTTTTCAGTAAGGTCAATCGCATACCTTTCAATAGCCTGATAGGTGGCCTCCGGGTTCTGTGTGGTAACTCGCTGGTTGCCTCGTATTTCTTTCAGAGCATTCAAGATCCTGGTCCTGTCAACCCCCAATCTTTTAAGGACTTCTCCTGCATCCGAATCATCATCAGCAAGAGCTATAAAAAGATGCTCTGTACTGATATACTCGTCCTTAAGCTTCCCTGCCTCCTTTTCTGCCCGAGTGAGAAGGTTGTTCAGACTTGAAGATATATACACAGGTCCTCCTGCTCCAGGACCCGATACCTTTGGTTTTTTCTCAACTGCCTTTTCCACTTCATGTGAAGCAGTTTGCACATCTACATTCAATCTGGAAAGTATTTGCGGCACTACACCGTTTTCCTGTTTAATCAGAGCCAGAAGAAGGTGCTCGTTGTCTATCTGCTGCTGTCCGTATTCTCCAGCCAGCAATTGAGCACTGCTCAATGCGCTCTGAGCCATTTCCGTAAACTTATTAATATCCATGTCCTCTACCTCCTTAAAAATCTCCTCACTTAATTATAAGCAAATATCATACCACCAACATTTGTGTACTCCAGAATTGTGTTATATAACTTCTAAAATATAAAGTTTTAAAGAAATACCATTTGTTCATGGCTGTGGTCTTCTATAAATGAGCTATTATGACACAATACTATACAAATTTTTCTCCTTCTCTATCATATTGACATAAAAAAGAGATGAATCCAAAAACCTATTTTTAATATAACTTAAATTTATGAAACTTTAAAGTACTCACACCTTTTAAATTACTGTTCCTGTAAGTATATAATGTATTATATTGTCCTGAAATGCAATACTTACAACTGTTAATATACCCGGCAATAGGC
>JBMCUI010000224.1:0-3847 GCA_048622675.1 Spirochaetota bacterium
GAGGTATTCTGCTTACCTGCTATTTATGGAGAGATCATAAATGCCAGATACCAAAACCCTTGTTCTGATTAAACCGGACGGACTTTCCAAATCACTTACCGGAAACATCCTTACCCGGTTCAGCGAAACCCGGCTGCAAATTATCGGAGCAAAAATGGTGAGGGTTTCCCGTGACCTTGCTGAAAGACACTACGAATCGCATAAAAACAAACCTTTCTACCCGGAGCTTCTTGACTATATAATGGGAAAGCTCCACAAACGCCACAAGGTAATGGCCCTGGTGTACTACGGTGAAAATGCTATTGAAAAAATCCGTGCAATATGCGGTCATACCAACCCTGAAAAGGCGGAGCCTGAGTCCATCAGGGGCCAGTACGGCCGCATACTGACCAGCGGTCTTTTTGAGAATGTGGTCCACGCTAGTGATTCCATAGAATCGGCAGAGAAAGAAATAAAGATGTGGTTTGAACCGCATGAGATAATCTACGAAATTTACCCGACGGAGGAGAAAATCTTCCATAACTACAAAAAGCTGGTGTGGAAAGCCTAACCTGGTATATTCCGATGAGCACCATGCTAACCTGCCCGCCAGCATTGTAAAAGCCCCTGCTGCATTATTCCCCTGTGTATAATCAGACGGCTCCCTGCAGATGACTGCAAACTTGATAAACGAAGGCATAGCAGTAAATATGCAGGCTGAACATTCAGGCTGCAAGGGGGTGGATGTGTTGATTACTCAGAAGCAGGGGTACGCCGCTCGCAGGCGGCTGAGCATCACCAGGTAACTCCAAAGTTACTCAGCAGGGTTCTTGATTTTCCAGGAAGCCCAGTACCAGTCTGTTAAACTCCTCCGGATGTTCCAGCTGGGGCATATGCCCGCACTGCTCCATAACATAAAGGGTCGAACCAGGGAGTTTCTTCTGGGACGTATATGCCTGGGAGATCGGCAGAATTCGGTCGTTCTTCCCCCAGACTATTATAGCAGGTATCGAAAGACCCGTGACACGCCCCATAAAAGAAGAGAGCACCCTGGACCGAACACCCCGAATGTTGATATATGTACGTAATACTCTCAACAGGGATTTTTTCGAACCCGGCAGGCTGGCCACCTGACAGGCAGTTTCGATCAGATTTTCTACCAGCCGGGCGTCCATTGCGGATGAATTATATGCCAGCTCTTCCAGGGTCTTCTTCTGCTTTTGAGGGCTGTTTGAACGAACCATCAACTCTCCCAACACCGGAAGTGTAGGCAGGCGCAGCACCACTGAGACCTCCCTGCCGAACCCTGCTGTAGCCACCAGCACCAGCTTTTTTACCCGGCCGGGAAACCTTGCTGCAAACTCCAGAGCAATACTTCCTCCCAAAGAGTTTCCCATCAGGTAGAGATTTTCTATATTCTGGCTTTCCAGAAACTGCTCCAGAAATCCAGTTACAAACTCGGGTGTATAATCAGCTGGCGGCTTGTCTGACCTTCCGTGACCTGCCAGGTCCAGGGCATACACCCTGTGCTTTTCAGAGAGTGACTGCATATTTGGCAGCCAGTCTTCCACAAACCTCCCCAACCCGTGAATACACACCAGAGGCACTTCACCTTCTCCTGCCACCCAGTACCTGGTGTTTATATTGCCCACTCTCACATATTTGTCCCCGGGTTTTCTAAAAGACATCACCTATTCCTCTAACCATCAAATTCAAAACCATTTATAAGATATAAAAACTATATGAAGGGTCCAGTTTTAAATTATTCACAAATACCTCATCACCCCCACCAGCAACCTCATCAATAAATTAAGGCCGCCTTTCCGGCGGCCTGTTATAGGTTGTGGCATTGGAACCCCGTATTTTACCTGTACCAGAGTGGATTATTAGCCTGATTTTACTTCTATTTTTTTCGGTTTTACAGCTTCTTTCTTGGGTATGGTAAGCTCCAGTACTCCGTTTGACAGTTTTGCGTCTATTTTCTCCGGGTCCAGGGTCTCATCCAGAGCGAATACTCTTCTATAGCCTCCATCAAACCTTTCACAGTAACAGGCATTCATCTTTTCCCGGTCCCAGGTCTCTCTTCTGCCGGTTATTGTCAGCTCACCACGGTTGTAGCTTATATCCAGGTGGTCCCTGTTTACACCAGGGACATCCATGGTTATCCGTACCCGGTCATCATACTCGGAAACACTGGTCCGGGGCCGAATAAATCTCTCCTGCTGTTCCCTGGGGGTTTCCATGTCTGTGGACTTTCTTTTTTCTATATCTTTGGCCATTGCTCATCCCTCCTTTCATCAAGATACATTTACGTTGATCTTCTTGGGCTTGGTTTCTTCTTTTTTAGGCAGTGTTATGTACAGGACCCCGTCCCTGAGTTTTGCATCTGTATTATTGGTATCTACAGGCGAAGGCAGAGGTATGGTCCTGTGAAAACTGCCGTACATTCTTTCTTCCCTCTGATACTTATCGCCCTTTTTCTTTCCCCGGTCTTCAGCCGCCTCTGACTTTCGCTGTCCCTTTATGGTAAGAACATCATTGGTTACATTCAGCTCAATATCTTTCTGCTCAACTCCGGGGACATCCATTTTGATGAAGTAAGCATCGTCGTTTTCAAACACATCCAGCCTTGGGGACCAGTCGCCTTCGTACAGGCCCCAGGTATCACTGGGCCTCATCAAGTCCCAGTCAAACCAGCGGTCAATATCCCTGGTAAAATCAAACGCATCCGCCATCCTGTCCAGCATGTCAAAAGGATCGTATTTTCTTATATCCATTGTCAACACCTCCTTTAAGATATTATGCTAATTGCATATTCAGGATGCTGCTATGTTTTTTATGATGCCCTGAGATGCCGCTTTGCTACCAGGCGGTATGTTTCATCTTCCCGGCCCAGTGCATAATTTTCTTCTTCCTTAGTATGCTGTTCATCTACATTCCAGTACGAACTCTCAAACCGCCTCCTGGATTCTCCCTTCAGAGCCTGGTAATAAGCGATAATAGCATCCATATTTGCACAGAACTCCTTATCACTTATCAGCCTGAAAGGACCAAACCCACTGTTCCTGTGCAGTTTTTCTGCCTGTTTTCTTTTGGAAGTTTTGTTCAGTACTTTGTTCTGTTTCACCTTTTTACCTCCGTTAGTATACTCAATTTTTATTTTTTAATGTTTTTCCACTTTTTAACTAGCAATATCCATACCAAAAGAGAATTATCTGGACTGCTAACTCTTTTAATTATTGGAGATATAACTTATGAAATAAGTAAAAATTACGGGAGGCCTTAACAGTGCTGAATTGTATCATAATGAAATACCGCATAAGTATTAAGCAGGCGCAGCAAAAGATATATGTATCAATATGACACAAGGTCTCATAAAAGGAAGGTGATGGGTGTTTAAAAATGCCCCACCGTTTTAATTATTTTCCTCTTTGAACAAAGCTCTTAATTTTATTAATCTGGTCTTCATTTCCCATGGCGATCAATACATCGCCTTCCTTAATGGGGATGGTGGAAATGGTGGCAGTACCTGAAGGATTTATCCTGGTATTTCCCTGGGGGTCATTTATTCCCACTACTATAGCCCCGGTATGCTGGCCTATACCAGCTTCTTTGAGGTTCTTACCGATCAGAGGAGAGCTTGCATTAACTCTTACTTCTTCTATTCGCATGGACAAGTCTCCCCGATCAACCACCACATCAAGAAAATTCACCACTGAGGGCCGAAGTATAATGGATGCCATTCTTTGACCTGCTATTCTTTTCGGTGAAATAACCCGGTCTGCCCCGGCTTTTCGGAGCTTTTGTACTGCTCCTTCCTCTTCCACCTGGGCTATTATTCTCAAATTGGGATTAAGCTGTTTTGCAC
>JBMCUI010000225.1:0-3841 GCA_048622675.1 Spirochaetota bacterium
GGCTGACAGCGGTACTAAGTCTAAAGATGAGAGAGCCCCAATTTGAAGGCCAGACAAAGGCCAAACTTGGCAATAGTGAGATTAAAGGGCTCATAGAATCTATGATTTATGAGCATGTTTATGATTATTTTGACAGAAACCCTGCAATTGCCAAAAAAATAATTGAAAAGTCCATACAGTCTGCCAAAGCAAGAGAAGCGGCGAGAAAAGCCAGGGAGCTGACCAGAAGAAAAAATGCACTTGATACCGATTCCCTGCCAGGAAAACTAGCTGACTGCTCTATAAAAGACCCTCAAAAGTGCGAGCTGTACATAGTAGAGGGGGATAGTGCAGGGGGCAGCGCCAAGCAGGGAAGGGACAGGACTTTTCAGGCTATATTACCCCTGTGGGGTAAAATGCTTAACGTAGAAAAGACCAGGCTCGATAAAGTACTGAAAAACGACAAACTGCAGCCGATTATTACTTCCCTGGGTACCGGAATCGGAGAGAGCTTTGATCCTGCAAAACTCAGGTACAACAAAATAATTATTATGGCTGATGCAGACATTGACGGATCGCACATCAGAACACTGCTTCTAACCTTCTTTTTCAGATACATGAGAGAACTGATTGAAAAGGGGCATGTCTTCATAGCCTGCTCTCCTCTTTTTAGAATCTTTAAAAATAAAAAAGAATATTTCGCATTTTCTGAAGAGGAGAAAAATAAGATATTAAAAAAAATAGGCGAAAAGAGTGTCGCAGTGCAAAGGTACAAGGGGCTGGGTGAAATGAATCCAGACCAGCTATGGGAGACTACCATGAACCCTGAGAGGAGAACCCTCATTCAAATAACATCAGAGGATGCTGTGGAAGCAGAGGAAATATTTTCTACCCTGATGGGCGGTTCAGTGGCACCAAGGAGGAAATTTATTGAGGAAAACGCTCCCTATGTGAAGAACATAGATGTATAAATCAAGGTATTGTAGTTATAGGTAATTCCCATAAAGATTATGAACATTGATACATAAAACCGCTTCCTCTCAGGTTTGAAATCACCCCCTGTTCAAATTTTTTACATTCCACAGGATTGCAGGGGAGCAGACCAAATAAAAGGAGCCAGTATTGTCTACAAAAGAGAAAATTATTCAGGCTTTCATTGAAGATGAGATGAAAAACTCCTATCTTACCTACGCCATGAGCGTTATCGTGAGAAGGGCTCTTCCTGATGCAAGAGACGGTCTCAAACCTGTTCACCGAAGAATACTTTATGGGATGAACGAACTCGGGCTTACCCATGACCGTCCATACAAAAAAAGCGCCAGAGTGGTAGGGGATGTTCTTGGTAAATACCATCCTCATGGAGACCAGGCGGTGTATGCAGCACTGGTAAGAATGGCCCAGGATTTCTCCATGCGGTATCCTCTGGTACAGGGCCAGGGAAACTTTGGTTCGATCGATGGTGATGATGCAGCAGCCATGAGATATACTGAAGCCAGAATGATGCCTCTGGCAGAATTAATGCTTGCTGATATAGAAAAAAACACCGTTGATTTTGAACCCAATTTTGATGATACCATGAAAGAGCCCTCGGTTCTGCCAGGGGCGTTTCCAAATCTTCTGGTAAATGGTTCTGCAGGTATTGCGGTAGGTATGGCAACCAGCATCCCTCCTCATAACCTTGGTGAAGCCATTAATGCTGTTACAGCGGTTATCGATGACCCTTCAACATCGGTGGAGAAACTTATTGGAATAATGCCGGGTCCCGACTTTCCTACAGGCGGATTAATAATAGGGGACTCAGGGATAAAGGAAGCCTACGAAAAAGGAAACGGGCAGATTCGGCTTCGGGCCAGAGTAAGCATAGAAAGGATGAAAAACGGAAAAGACGTACTTATTGTAAATGAAATACCATATCAGGTAAACAAGTCCCGGCTGATACAGGATATTGCTGATCAGGTTAAAAATAGGAAAATAGACGGAATTACCGACCTGAGAGATGAATCAGACAGGGACGGTATCCGGATAGTAATGGAAGTAAAGAGAGGGCTGAATCCCAGAGTGGTGATGAACCAGCTGTTCAAAATGACCTCTCTGGAAATTACCTACGGTATAAACATGCTTGCCCTGGATAAGCTTAAACCCAGGGTTATGAATATTAAGCAGGTGATTGAAAAGTATGTTGCCCACAGAGAAGAAATAGTCAGAAGAAGAACAAAGCACGATCTGGAAAAAGCAGAGCAGAGGGCGCATATTCTGGAAGGATTCCTGAAAGCACTGGATAATATTGATGAGATAATAGGCATTATAAGGGCTTCACGTACTCCGAAGGAGGCCTCAGGTAAGCTGATAGAGCGGTTTTCATTTACTAGAGTCCAGGCTGATGCAATTCTGGAGATGAGACTGTCAAGACTTACCGGCCTGGAAAGGGAAAAAGTAAAAAAAGAATATGAAGAGGTGAAAAAGCTTATTGCTGAGCTGAAAGAAATAATAAAAAGCAGAAAAAATATCCGAAAACAAGTAGTAAAAGAAATTAAAGAAGTAGCAAAGAAGTTTGGAGATGAAAGAAGAACTGAGATAATATCGGAGGAAGACAAAGTAGATTTAAAAGACCTGATAGTGGAAGAGGATGTGGTGGTAACCATTTCTCACAACGGTTTTATTAAAAGGACCCCCATCACTGCTTTTAGACACCAGGCCAGGGGAGGGACCGGCGTTACCACATCTTCGTTAAGAGAAGATGATTTTATTGAGCAGATGTTTGTAGCTTCTACTCATGATACCATGCTTTTTATAAGCAACAGAGGAATTGCATATTCGGTGAAAGTATACGAAGTTATCAATGCAGGAAAGAACTCCAAGGGACAGAGTATAAAGCTGCTTCTCAGCTTACGGGAAGATGAATATATTAACTCTTTTGTTGCTCTGCGGGGTAATGAAAAGGAAGAGTATATTCTGTTTGTGACTAAAAATGGATATGTAAAAAAAGTGAGTATCGATGAGTTTCAAAATATAAGGAAGACCGGTATAATTGCTGTAAGACTTGATGGTAATGATAGTCTGATAAGCTCTCTGGTGACCTACGGGAAGGATGAAATTCTAATAGCTACCGCTCAGGGATATTCATTACGATTAAAAGAAAGCCGGATAAGGCCGATGGGAAGAAATGCCCGCGGAGTAGCTGGCATCAGGCTGAAAGAAGGAGACAGAGTGTGCGGGGTAACCAGAGTTACTGATGATAATGATCTTTTCATGGTGACTGAAAACGGGTTCGGCAAAAGGGTAAAATACAGCAATTTCACCCCTCATGGCAGAGGTACCAAAGGCCAGAGGTATACACAACTGAACAAGAAAACAGGTAATGTTGCAGGGGTCATGTCAATAACCAAAAACGACGAGTTTGTTATTATAACAGCCCGGGGAATGATTATTAAACTGAAGGCAAAATCTGTGAGTACTATGGGAAAAAGTGCCGCTGGAGTGAAGGTGGTAAATGTTAAAGCACCTGACAGCGTAGCAGCGGTAGCCAGGGTAGTCCAGGATTAATGGCCTGTTTTTATTTGACAAAGAAATTGTAAGCTTCTATCTTTGGGGTGGAGAGATGGCTGAGCGGACGAAAGCGGCGGTCTTGAAAACCGTTGTCCCTTATGGGGACCGGGGGTTCGAATCCCCCTCTCTCCGATTATACAATTTTTTGAAAAAATCTGGCAAGGAGAGGTGCGAGAGCGGCCGAATCGGGCTCCCTGCTAAGGAGTTGTGCCCATTGCGGGCACCGTGGGTTCGAATCCCACCCTCTCCGAATTCCCATATGTGCCCATAGCTCAGTGGATAGAGCATTGGATTGCGGATCCAAGGGTCGGAGGTT
>JBMCUI010000226.1:0-3814 GCA_048622675.1 Spirochaetota bacterium
TGTCAAGAGTGATAAAAATTTTTAATTGTTATATGGTAAACAATAATGTCCTCTTCTATAAAGGACAACATCATTTTTATGAATGTATATATTTTTTTAAGGTTGATTTTTTTGGGACAGCCTTTACAATGAATGTTCAACCTTTATAAATAATATAAAAATTCTATGAAGAAAAGAATTTTCTGTTTGCTCATGATTACAATTGTATATCTGGTGGTGGTTGGTGTGCCTTCAGGTTGTAGTGGAGACGACCAAAGCAGTTTCCGGATACGCGCTTATTCTCCCCTGAATTCTACCATGGATTATCAAAATATGTACCTTTATTATGGGCTTCATTATGTACCAACTGAAAAAATTGTTTTTAATATCTGTGCGGTAAAGGGCAGCGGTGACAAGGGCTACTATCCGGCTGGATACCTGGGAGCATCTGGCGGGGGCCTGTATGAAAAGGGAAGCTATTATCTGATGCTCAGGGATGTGTATGGAATTAATAAAATAATCCTGGGAAATTATATACCACTGTTTGGACAGGGACTTGTATTCGGCAGCATTTTTCCGGTACTGTTGAGCAGTCCCTATTATACTTTCGCCCGCTACAGGGACGGTATTTATCCCACCGGTACTACTTCCAAAACCATCCTTCTGGAAGGGATAGCCCTTGAATATGCAATAGGAAATTTGTACCTCCGTCCCTTTATTTCATGGAACAGGTATGACTGTTCTGCCGGAGAAAGCAGCTATTACTTATATAATGACAACGATGCTGATGGGATACCCAACCAGGAGGACCCCGATGATTTTACAGGCATGCAGGAGGAGTTTCCCTCAGGTTATTCATGCAAGAACGATATAATGTCCTGTATTGCCCAGGAGCCTGATTACCAGTATTCCAGTGACAGGGAAAAAAGAAATAACCTGAGAGAGGTACTGGCAGGATTGAATATTTCTTCAACCTGGGACAAGCTCAAGGCTGGATACACCCTGTCCTATGCTGCTTACAACAGGCTTGTAGACCCTTATTACAGCTATGACCCGAATAAGGGAAACAAAACAGGCTACATGTTCAGGGGCAAAAACCTGTTTAGTTCCAGTGCATATTTCAAGCTTTACAGTGAAGTGGAAATATTTGGGGAAGCTGCAGCTACCTTTCATAAAAATTATTCTTACTATGAAGAGTTCAACGGAGGGAGCACCTTTTCTGCTGCTTTTTCGGGAGGGCTGAGAAAAAAGGTAAACCAGACCGGTCTGATACTGTGGGGAGCATACATCCTCCTAACTTTATTAATCCACATGGGCAGGAATATCCAGATGGTGTAAATAATACTCTGTGTGGTCTGGCAGGTAGTCGGTATGCAAGAAAAGGCCGGGAGTTGTCCTTCTGGGTCTATTTGCATAAGGAGCTGTACAACAAAGATGACCCTGATAATCCGGAAAATGGGTTTTTATATCATTACAGAATAGGGTTTGGTTGGGGAGAAAACCTGGAGGTTTTATTCAGACAGAGCCTGGAAGCTATAAATAACTACTATTATGCACCTGGATCACGCTCATATAAAATAACATCCAAAGCCAGCCTGAGGTATGCTATTTCCCCGCCAGTTTCCATTATATGTGCTCTGGAAAACCGGGCGGGAGCCCCTGCAGGAGAAGTATTCAAGAAGGGTACAGGCCTTTCAGCAGAAGCATTATACAGCAAAAAGGACTATGATGCTTCGTTTCTGGTGCTTTACTTTAATACCGATCACAGCAGGTATGCCTACCTGTATCCGTACGAAAGGTCTGTTTATAGGTGGAGCTTTGTACCTGCTTCGTTATACGGAAAGGGCCTCCTTTTCAGCATCAGGTTTATACAGAACTTTACAGAGCAGTTTGTTTGGGGAGGAAAACTGAGGTGCAAATTGGATGCGGAAGACCCCTCCAGGAGCTCCGTCACGTTGTACTGCATAAGCGAGTTTTATTTTTAACAGGCTGAATTTCCTGGTCAACCTGTGGAGATTAAGACCATAAAATAATCAAACAAGCCTTTGAAATAGTTGTTAAATTGATTATATATTAGTGAAGAAAATTACCTGTGCAGGGCTGGAGCGCACGGTTTTGTAGTGGGGATAATGTTTTTCATGGATACACATACAATCGGGAAGATGAACATCCCCATCAGAATGATATGCGAAAGGCCTTAGGATATGCAAGAGAAAGGGTCAGAGAGAAAGTCAGGAGCCTGATCAAGATATTCGGCTCTTCTGGCAAAGCATAGATCACTTCAGGTAGTAATATAAGAAAGTATAGAATAGGACTTTGCAGAGTATTAAAATGTATAAAGGGGGCATACAAAATAGAGTAATTTACCGGCAAGTTAGTCTTGATTTGCTGGAAAACAAGAGGGAGAGCTGATGGTTTCCAAAAGACTTTCTTCTTTCGGTACTACCATATTTTCAGAAATGTCTGAAATGGCCAGGCAAAAGGGGGCTATTGATCTCTCGCAGGGATTTCCCGATTTTGACGGCCCGGATGTAATTATTGAAGCAGCAATAAAAGCAATAAGAGATGGCCACAATCAGTACCCCCGCTCAATGGGAGAGCCTGAACTGGTTAAAGCCATTGCAGATAAGATATATCACCACTATGGGCTGGAGTACGATCCACTGGCCGAAGTAGCGGTGGTCAATGGAGCTACCGAAGGGATCGCCAGCGCATTTATGGGGCTTGTGAATCCTGGGGATGAGGTTGTTTTTTTTGAGCCGCATTATGACACGTATGTGGTCTGCGCTTCCCTGGTGGATGCTGTACCGCGGTTTTACACCCTCAGGTTTCCTGATTTCGGCATTGATATGGATGAACTGGAAAGTCTTTTCACCCCTCGCACCAGGATGCTGGTTATTAATACTCCCCACAATCCTACCGGGAAGGTATTTACAAAAACAGAACTGGAAGGCATTGCCGGGATATGTCAAAAGTATGATGTAGTTGTATTGACAGATGAGGTGTACGAGCACATTACCTTTGAAGGTCATCCTCACCTTCCCATGGCATCCATACCGGGGATGAGGGACAGGACCCTGACTGTATCCGGAGCGGGCAAGACATTCTCATTTACCGGATGGCGCATTGGGTGGGTTGCAGGACCGTCAGGGCTTTTGTCTTCGGTACAGCTGGCCCACCAGTATATTACATTTACTGCTCCGGCGCCTTTTCAGCATGCTTTTGCAAGAGCATTAAACATGATCGCAGATGACTACTATGCAGGGCTCAGCAAAGGATACCACACTCGCAGAGAAGTGCTGACAGGAGCTTTAAACCAGGCTGGTCTCAGAGTAGCTGTTCCTGATGGGACTTATTTTACTCTCTGTGATTTTACCGGTCTGTGGGAAGGGGATGATGTGTCCTTTGTCAAGCACCTAATAGATCGATGTTCAGTAGCAGCAATTCCTCCCAGCTCCTTTTATTCGAATGACCGGGATGAAGGCAAGCATCTGGTCAGGTTTGCATTCTGTAAAAAGCCTCAAACACTTCGCAGGGCCGGAGAAAATCTAAGACACCTGGTATGATGAGGCCTTTATTAAGTTTTGCATTCTGTAAAAAGCCTCAGAGGCTCCATCCAGCTGCACACAAAGCAACTGGTTTGATTATATGGGTCCACTCTGTCATACCCTGAAACCCTTTCAATACTTAAAATCTACAAAAGAATTTTTTACTACCTGAGGGTATTTTGATCAACCATACCTCTCCGGCTTCAGGTCCCCTAATGGGTTTAAAAAAATTTCAGAGGTCTTAGCAAACAGCCAGCCAAAAATGGCCTACCTGTAATTCTTTATTT
>JBMCUI010000227.1:0-3810 GCA_048622675.1 Spirochaetota bacterium
CTCAGGAGGAGAGCTCCAGAAGGTAATGCTGGCCAGGGCTCTGGTTCAGGAACCGAAGGTCCTGTTTTTGGATGAGCCCACTAACAACCTGGACCTTAAAAATCAGCTGGAAGTTATGAATATTGTAAGAAATATAGCACATCAAAAATCCATTACCATCATAGCAGTCATGCACGACCTCAATCTAGCCCTGAGGTACGCTGAAAAGTTCATTATTATGAAAGAAGGAACAGTTCTTGAAGCAGGAAGTACACGATGCATTAGTCCAGGGCTGGTAAAAGAAGTCTATGGCATAGATGCCCTGGTTGAATGGGTGGGGGGGATGCCGGTAGTCATCCCTGTTGAAGGAAGCCGTCACTCCTGAAATTACCACCTTTCTGTACTGCAGAAGCTCCTTCCGGACAACACCTGCTCATATGAAAGGCTTTTTCAACTACAGACTATCCTTTTCCCGGATATCCTTTAATCACTTTAAATGCTTGAAAAATTTGTTGACAAAAAATTGTTAATTTATTAATAATGGTAACCATTACCACCTAAAATATCTAACAAGGAGTTTATCGTATGAAAAAATCAGATGTGGTTATTATAGGAGGAAGTGCAGCAGGACTGACCGCAGCAATTACAGCCAGGAGAAACTACCCCCAAAAGAACATACTGCTGGTCCGAACGGAAAAGCAGGTGGTCATCCCCTGCGGTATACCCTATATCTTCGGGACCGTGGGAAGCCCCGGTAAAAATCTCATACCGGATACCCCGCTGGAAAAGAACAATGTTGAAATTGTGCTGGATGAGGTTGTGGAAATAGTCCGACAGGAAAAACTGCTCAGGACAAAATCAGGCGAAGAAATAGGCTATGATAAGCTCATCCTTGCTACCGGTTCTCTGCCAATGATGCCCCCTATACCGGGATTTGATATGGAAAATGTATTTCCGGTGTATAAAGATGTTGAACATCTGGTTAAAATGCAGGAAACGCTAAAGTCTGTAAAGAAGCTTGCAGTAATAGGGGGCGGATTTATCGGAGTGGAGTTTTCAGATGAGTGTAAAAAATATGGAGTAGAAGAAGTGAATATTATTGAACTTCTGCCTTATTGCCTTCAGCTTGCTTTTGATAAAGAATTCTGCAAAGAAATCGAAAACACCATTCAGAAACGGGGAGTAAAACCCATGACCAACCGCAAGGTGGTGTCCATTGAAGGAAAAAACAATAAGGCAGAAAGAATAATGCTGGAGGACGGCTCCAGCATAAATGCAGATATGGTAGTAGTGGGAATCGGCACAGTACCCAATGTTGGCCTTGCTAAAAAATCTGATCTGAGGCTTGGTCCTACCGGGTCAGTATGGGTGGACAGGACCATGCGAACATTTGATGAGAATATATTTGCCTGCGGCGACTGTGCTGAAAAGTTCTCATTTTTTGGTGGAAAGCCCTCCAAATTAAAACTGGCCTCCATTGCGGGCTCAGAAGCCAGGATCGCCGGGTCCAATCTATTCGGTATCCGGAGGGAAAGTGTAGGCACCATTGGGGTTTTTTCAACTGCAATCGGTGATCAGGCTTATGCCGTAGCAGGACTTACAGAGACTTCGGCCAGACAGCATGGCTATGAGGTGATATCAGGGGTGGCCGAAGGTCCCAACAGACACCCCGGAAGTATGCCCGGTGCAGCCAATCAGAAAGTTAAATTAATATTTGAAAAACGAACCAGGGTACTGATAGGTGCACAGATGATGGGTGACAAAGCAGTTGGTGAGCTGATAAATGCAGCAAGCGCGTGCATCCAGCACAACATGACTGTGGATGATATTGCATGCTTTCAGATGGGTACTCACCCTGCTCTGACTGCCTCGCCGGTGGTTTACCAGTTTGTAAATGCAGCTGAATCTGCATTATTGTCTTAACAACTTAACTGTTCATTTAAATCCTTACTAAGGAGATGTCTGAATGTCAAAAATTCTAATCATAGATGACGATAGAGATTTTCAAGAATCCATACAAATGGTGCTGGAAAGCAACAACTTTGAGACCGCTTCTGCTTATGATTCTGAAGAAGGCATCAATAAAATCCGTTCAGAAAACCCTGACCTGGTGATCCTTGATGTGGTGCTGCCCAGCAACTATGAAGGGTTTGAGGTGGCCAGAAAAGTCAGGGAAGAACTTGATATTAAGAAACTGCCCATCATTATTCTTACCGCAGTCCATGATAAAAAGAGGGTGCCCTACAGATTTGCCCCTGATGAACAATGGCTGCCGGTTGACTACTTCTTTGATAAACCGGTTAAACCTGATACCCTTCTTGCAAAGATAAAGGAGATTCTGAATATTCCCGATTCGGGCAGGGAGGGCAGAAGCTATTATTAGTCTCTAACGTGTAATACTTTCCCGTATAGGAGAGTTTTTTCGGTCTGTTGGGGTTACGTGTTTGAAGTAGATGAATGCATTCGCTGCTTAAATATTTTTATAAGTTGAGGAGAGTGAGATGGAACTTATAAACAAGAGGCTTTCCAAAAAATTTGGTAAACACTGGATAAAGGTAAAATTTTACGAAGAAGGGCCCTCTCTGGAAAATATACAGAGACCAAACCATATAAGATTCTGTGAAGCTACCAAAAAGGCCATACTGAATCCCATTCTTCTGAATAAAGAACATATTTCCTGCCCTGGTGCCCTGTATACTATGGGCTGGGATTCCAGGTTTCCGCATCAATTATTCAATAACTGGGACAGTAAAAATGAAAACCAAAAAAATCTGCTTCGCTCCCTGGTCTCCCAGATACCTGTTTTGGACTCTGGTGTTGAATATATCGGTCTGAATACCGAGGGAGAATCGGATATGGTTATGGCCTACCTTTCTCCGGATGAAGCGATGGAATTAATTAAACTGCTCAATTTCAGCTTTGGTATTAATGTAAAAACCTCTTTGTTCAGTGTCATGTCCATATGCGGAGGGATCGCAGTAAACACCTTTCAGAGAGAAAAAATAAGTCTGTCCTTTGGCTGTGATAACTGCAGAAATTATGCAAACATGCACAGGTTTGAAGTGGCTGTAGGGATCCCCAGGAGCATGTACCACCTGTTTGTGGATTAAGTCATTTCTTTGCTCTTACCACTACAAATGAGCCCTCGCCAAAACCTTCTTTAACCGGCTCAACAGCATTTATTTTATTCAAGTCTTGAAAAATTGTCTGTTTACATTCAAAGTCATAAAATCCAGCAGCATTCAGATATGAGACCACCTGTTCAGTAGAATAAAACCTGGCTATTTTATAAAAAACATTCTCATTTTTATGCCTCTGATAGAGCTTTCCCAGACAACTATTTTTGTCCACAAACCCGTTAATGAAGCATCCACCTTTCTTCAATACCCGGTATACTTCCCCGAATGCTTTTTCAACATCATCCAAAAAGCATAGGGTAGTTACCATCAAAACCACATCAAAACTGCCCTCTTCATATGGAAGCTCCTCTCCTACTCCGTCAACCACATTAATTCCTCTCCTGATGGCAAGCTCCCTCATCTTCTTGGAGGGCTCCACTCCATACCCAATGCCCAAGTGCAAGGCAAACCTTCCACTTCCTACCCCTACTTCAAGACCTTTCAGATTAGGGGGCATTAAAGCTTTTACAGCCTGAAGCTCCGACTCATAGACGTATTTATTTTTTTCAAACCATTCTTCATACCGAACGGTGTATTCTTCGAAAGGTCCTGATTTCGGCATTTTCCCACCTGCAGGTGATAAACCAAATTTTTATTTAATACTACAGCGTAAATTTTTTAGTAGACGTTTTCCACCACCTATATTATAATT
>JBMCUI010000228.1:0-3793 GCA_048622675.1 Spirochaetota bacterium
CCGGCTGAGTTACCATGATCAGCTTTCCCTGGAACAGAGGCACAGTGGGAACCGTTTCTGTCCAGTAACGCTGCACCTGCTGGTAGTATTTTTCCCTCTCTGACTGATCCAAAGCACGTGCAGCTTTATCCAGAAGTTCATCCATCTTGGCGTCATCCAGGTAAATTCCCATTCCTGCAGTAGCTGGTCCAGAATGGGCAAATGCAGAGGTATAATTGTCAGGGTCAATGTAGTCAGGGTACCATCCCAGAAGGAACAAAAGCATGTTGTGCCGGTCAAAGTTATCTACATACGATGCCCACTCTGCGCTCTGAAGGTTTACTTTTATCACTCCGGTCTTCTCCATGGAGGCCTTCAGTACTGCTGCCACATCCTGCTCAGTGTCGCCGTAATGGGTGGGTGTCCACCACAGGGGTACCTCAAGAGGGTTCTGCTCATTGTATCCCGCTTGGGCTAGAATCTCGCGGGCTTTTTCTGGATTGTACTCCCCGAAAGCATCAACGTGGCTCCACATTCCCATGGGCACCATACTGTAAAGAGGTTTCACCTGGTTGAAAAATACTTTTCCTGCAATAGCCTCCCTGTCCAGGGCGTAGGAAATCCCCTGTCTCACTGTAGGGTCATCCACCGGTGGGGTATCACATACAAAGCACAGGTACCTGATGTAGGCCCCGTTCGCTTCAACAACTTTAAGATCAGGTTTTGTTTCAAGGTCTTCTATATCCGTTGGATTCAGGGTCTTCCAGGCGATGTCTATCTCCTTATTTTCCACAGCCAGCCTCATATTGGTAGCATCGGCAAAATACTTGATAATAACCTTGTCTATTTCAGGCTCCTCGCCATAATAATAAGGGTTCTTCTCTAGAACCACCTGCACATCCCTGGTAAGACTGGCAAGCCTGTAGGGGCCGAGGCTCGGAAGCTTTTCGGGCTGGGACACAATTTTGTCCATGGGGTAAACTTCCGGGCCTACCGGAAAATAGGGAACACTGGCCACCAGTGCCGGAAAGTACCCAATCCGGTTTTTCAGGATGAACTTCACGGTATACTCATCCACTACCTTCACTTCTTCTACAAAATTGTCCACCAGCCAGGCCGGGTCACCCTGAAGGTTTTTGACCCTGTGGATTGAATGCTTTACCACTTCAGCGTTGAACGGGGTTCCATCGGAAAACTTCACCCCCTCCCTGAGCTTGAAGGTGTACTCCAGCCCACCTTCACTCGCAGCAGGCCATTCTTTGGCCAGACCGGGAATCAGCTCTGTGGTACCAGGCCTGTAGGTAAGAAGGCCCCTGGAGATGTTCTGGAAGATCTCCCAGGTGTGAAAATCATACGCCTCCGCCGGGTCAATGTCACCGGTAAGTTTGTCCGTGGTTCCAATTACCAGGGGCTTTTCCGGAGCAGGAGCCGCCTCTTCAGGAGGAGCTGCCTCCTCTTTTTTGCCTGCAAACACAGCCATTGCGGTACATATAAATGCTGCAATAAATAACAGTGTTACCACTTTTTTCAGTCTCATTACATTACCTCCCTTTTTCTAGATTTAAAAAATATTTTACTATATACAGTCCGTTTTTCACAAGCATTTTTTACACTTGTTTTCAATTAACACGAATATATTGACACATACCAGGTAAAATTGTTATTTAGAAGCCGGAGGACTGCTATGAAATACAGAAAACTGGGAAGAACAGACCTTGAGGTAAGCTGTATCGGATTTGGTGGACTTGGTCTGCCTGCATTGAGCAAACCTCAGGCGGAGGCTATATTGAACAGGGCGCTGGACCTGGGGATGAATTTTATAGATACTGCCAGGGGCTACCGGGAAAGCGAAAACCTAATAGGAAGGGCAGTGGCGCACCGGAGAAAGGAGTACTACCTGGCCACCAAGTCCAGGGCAAGAACAAGAGATGAAGTTATGAAAGAGTTCGAAGCCAGCCTCCAGCACCTTAAAACCGACTATATAGACCTCTACCAGATACATTATATCAACACCAACCAGGAGCTCGATCAGGTGCTGGAAGAAGACGGCCTTCTTTCTGTTTTCCAGGAGCTCCAGGCTCAAAAAGCAGCAGGGTTCATCGGTATTTCAGGCCATGATGCAGGAGTACTTCTGCGGGCAGCCAGAACCGGTCATTTTGATACCATTCAGGGGGCCTTCAGCTACCTGGAAAATGACAAGAAAATCCTGGACCTGATACACTACTGCAGCTCCAGCAATATCGGGTTTATCGTGCAGAAACCTTTGGCAGGGGGTGTTCTTGCACCCGCCCGAGCGGCATTGAAATGGATACTTCAGCACCCGGTATCAACGGTGATCCCGGGGATGCTCACCCTGGAACAGGTAAATGAAAACGCTGGGGTAGCAGAGGGTGAGTACTCACTTGCCAGCATAGAGAAAGAGCAGCTGGACCATACAGTAGCAAACCTGGACCGCTACTTCTGCAGGAGATGCTACTACTGCCATCCAGCCTGCCCGGAAAATATTCCCATCGGGGTGATCCTTGAATACTTCGCCAAAGCACAGGTGCCGGAAAACCTGGAGATGTGCAGGAAAGGCTACCGGAGAAGAAAGTCAAATGCACTACACTGCACAGAATGCGGCCAGTGTCTGGATGCCTGCCCCTACCACCTGCCCATAATTGACATGCTCAAACAGGCCCACCAGCTGCTGGCCTGACCCGGATTATTCCCTGTGCAGCAGAGTGCACCTGTACCAGTACCCGCTTTCGTACTGGTTTTTAAAGCGTATATCGGCTGTACTGCCCCCGGTTCCATGGTCCTGACTACCCTGCTGCCAATCATGGTGTGTTTCAACTGCTCACCTGATATTCAAATTGCCGCTAAAAAATATTTGACAAACCAGTAATTTGGAGGGATAATAAACAAGGTTTATACCAAATATTAAAAAAAGGAGGTACAATTGAAAATGAGTAAATTATTAAAAATTATTACCGTTATTGGCCTGGCCGTTCTTATGTGTATACCTCTAATGGTTTACGCGGGAGGTGCCAAAAAGAAGGCCAAAGTTAGCTTCTACTGGGCCCTGTACGACGGGCTGACGGAGGAGTACAGAAAAGACCTGCAGAACTCCTTCAACGAAGAATACCAGGACATCGAAGTGGAGATAGTACCGGTGGACTGGGACCTGATGTATGACAAAATTACTACAGCAGTTGCCGGGGGCAAACCTCCTGAGCTGTGCGTAATTGGTACAAGATGGATCCTGGATTTTATGGAGGCAGATGCTATTGAAGAAGCAACAAAATACGTGAGCCAGAAAACACTGGACAACATTTTCCCCGGAGCAAAGGAGGCATTGATAGGCGGAAAGCTGATGGGTCTTCCGGTGGCGGCAGGTGCAAGAATCCTTGCCTACAACGCAGACATAACCACCAAGGTACCCAAAACCATGGAAGAGCTGAGGCAGGAAGCAATAAGGGTAAACAGTCCTCCAGATGTGTACGGGTTGATAATGCCCGGTAAAAAACACACCGAGCTCACAGACTTCGCCTACTACCTGTATGCGGCAGGAGGCGATTTCTTTGAAATGAAGCCTGACGGCACCTACGGGAAATGCACTATCAACTCCCCTGAAGGAGTGAAGGCCCTGGAGTTCATGGTGCAGCTGGCCACCAAGGACCAGGTGGCTCCCAAAGGCTATCTGTCTCTTGACAGAATGGATATACATCCTATTTTCTATGCCGGAAAAGCAGCCTACGTTTTTATTGGGGCATGGGTCAAATCAGCCTATGAACAGGCAGGAGGAACTTTCGATCTCCGGTACGCTCAAATC